>NZ_DASVFL010000071.1:0-27467 GCF_036380075.1 Lentzea sp.
CACCACTGGCTCAAGGGTTTGGTGTGGTGCCACCGCTGCCACGACAGGTTGGTCATCATGCGTGGCAAGGGAAACGGCGGCGAGTACTTCTATTTCTTCTGCCGTGGCAGGCAAAAGCACATGTGCGACTTGCCGTACCTCAGCGTGGCCAAGGTGGAGGAGGCTGTTGACCGACACCTCGGTGGGGCACGGATCACCGACGCGGTGCAGTCAACGCTGCGCCGCCAGCTCGATGAGGCTCTGCTCGGCGAGCAGGCCACGATGAACAGCCTCAAGAGGCGCTTAGGAGCGCGCCTGGACGAGTTGGAGACGAAGGAAGATCGGTACTTGGATCTGCTGGGCGACCCAGACTGGCCACGGGCCAAGATCAAGGCGAAGCTGGCCGGGATCGAGCGCGAACGTACGGAGATCGAGTCACAGCTGTCCGAGACGAGCAGCAAGCTCGAAGCTGGCCGTCAATTCTTCCTGACGGCGCTCGACCTTCTGGCGGATGCTCAGGGCTTCTACCGCCGTGGCGACGCCGCTACCAAGCGGGCGGTCCTGAAGGTGATCTACGAGAAGCTTCACTTGGATGCCCACCCAGTGGAAGGCAGTGGAGCGGTAGAGGACCAAGCTCTCACACGCTCAATGGAGGGGCTGCTCAGCATGAGCAGTACATCCACTGAGCACGGGCAGATGGCAACGGACGGTGACCACAACGCCGAAGGCGGCTCCCTCGTGGTCGAGGAAGCCGCCTTCGGCGTTGCTACCGATGCAGACCTACTTGCCGTGGTCCTTGCGGACGGCGGTTCAAGTAGGGCCGCTCTGGTGGAGGTGCCGGGAATCGAACCCGGGTCCTGTGGCGGCTCATCAGGGCTTCTCCGTGCGCAGTCCGCTGTGTCTCTACTCGGCCCCATCAGTCACGCGAACGAGCTGATGTGACAGGCCCAGCCGCTGTGAATGTCCCGAACAACTCCCGCGACCGGAGTTGCCGGTAAGCCTTCTAGCTGATGCCGGACTCTAGGACGAAGGCACTCCTAGGCCGACAGCGTTGCTACTCGCCTCAGGCGGCGAGAGCGAACGCGCGCTGGTCGTTGGACTCGGCGCTTATTGGTTTGCGATGACGCTTGCGGTGGTCTCTCGCCTGCACCGGCACGCTTCCCCTGAATCAACGTCCACAGTCGAAACCGTTCACCCCCTCGTAGTGGTACGCATAGCATAACGACTGGGGCGAACGAGTTCTTCCCGAGGCGGGGTAGGGCTGTCCCCACCCCCGACCTCCTGGCTAGCCACATGGTCTCTGACCAGCGGTAACGACAGCATGGACGTCATGAGGAAACCGAACGCGCTCGCAGCCGGGTTCTACCTGCTGACCAACCTGGTGACCGGCATCTTCTGGTTCACCCTGGCCGTCGTGCTGACGGTGGTCGGGTTCGCGACAGCGGTCATCTGGGTGGGGCTGCCGCTGTTGTGGCTCGCGATGAACGTCGTGCGCGGCGGCGCGGCGCTGGAGCGGTCCTGGGTCAGGGCGGCGCTGCGCACGGACATCCCCCAGCCGCACCGCGTGAGGTCCGAGGGCACGCTGTGGCAGCGGTGGAAGGCCCAGTTCACCGATCCGGCGACCTGGCGCGACTACGGGTACCTGCTCCTGCTGCTGCCGATCGGCATCCTCGAGTTCGCCGCCGTCGTCGCCATGTGGTCGGTCGCGGCGGCGTTCATCGGGGTGCCGTTCTGGATCGGCTCGGCGCCGTTCGCCGTGGTCGTGGGCGACTTCTGGACCATCGACTCGTTCGCGTCGGCGTGGCCGATCTCGTTGATCGGGCTGGCGCTGATCCCGTTCGCGATGATGGGCACGCAGGCCCTGGGCTCGCTGCACGGCAGGTTCGCCCGCGCCATGCTGGGCCCGACGCGGGCCGACCAGCTGGCGGTCGAGGCGGAGCGGCTGCAGTCGAGCCGGGCGCGCGGCGTCGAGGCGGCCGAGGCGGAGCGCCGGCGCATCGAACGCGACCTGCACGACGGCGCGCAGCAGCGGCTCGTGGCCGTGGCGATGGGGCTGGGCCGCGCGAAGTCCAAGATGGACTCCGACCCGGAGGGCGCGGCCGAGCTGATCGCCGAGGCGCACGCGGACGCCAAACTGGCCATCAAGGAGCTGCGGGACCTCGCGCGCGGCATCTACCCGTCGGTGCTGGGTGACCGCGGCCTGGACGCCGCGCTGTCCGCGCTGGCGGCCCGCGTGCCGATCGAGGTCGACCTGCAGGTGGACGTCGAGCCGCGGCCGCCGACGGCGGTGGAGAGCGCCGCGTACTTCACCGTCGGCGAGGCGCTCACGAACGTCACCAAGCACTCCAACGGCACCAAGGCGACCGTGCGGGTCAAGCGGGTGGAGACGGGTGTGCTGGTGGAGGTCACGGACAACGGTCAGGGCGGCGCGGAGCTGAGGCACGGCGGCGGGCTCGCCGGCCTCGCGGACCGGGCTGCCACGATCGACGGTGTGGTTGTCGTCGTCAGCCCCGTGGGTGGGCCGACTGTGATTCGAGCGGAGTTGCCGTGCGCGTGGTGATCGCCGAGGACTCGGTGCTGCTGAGGGAGGGCGTGCAGCGGTTGCTCGCCGACGAGGGCATCGAGACCGTCGCGGCGGTGGAGAACGGCGACGGGCTGCTGGACGCCGTGACGGAGCACCGGCCGGACCTGTGCGTGGTGGACGTGCGGATGCCGCCGACGTTCACCGACGAGGGCCTGCGGGCGGCGATCGAGTGCCGCCGCCGCTATCCGGGGCTGCCGGTGCTGGTGCTCTCGCAGTACGTCGAGGAGCGCTACGCGGTGGAGCTCCTCGCGGGCGGTGCGAGCGGCGTCGGCTACCTGCTCAAGGAACGGGTGGCCGACGTGAAGGAGTTCGTCGACGCGGTGCGCAGGGTCGCCGACGGCGGCACGAGCATCGACCACGAGGTGATCACGCAGCTCATGGTGCGCAGCAAGAAGAGCCCGGTCGACAAGCTGACGCCCCGCGAACGCGAGGTGCTCGGCCTGATGGCGCAGGGGCTGTCCAACACCGCGATCGCCGGCACGCTGGTGGTGTCCGACGGCGCCGTGGAGAAGCACGTCGGCAACATCTTCGCGAAGCTCGGCCTGGAGCCGTCGAACTCCGAGCACCGCCGCGTGCGCGCCGTGCTGGCCTACCTCGACAGCTGAAGCAGGCGGGCGCCGTTGTCGTGCAGCACGGCCCGTTCGGCCGCGGCGTCCAGGCCCCACGACCGGATCGCGTCGAGCTGCACCTCATAGGGGTACGGGATGTTCGGGAAGTCGCTGCCCAGCACGACCCGGTCGGCCAGGCCGCCGATCCGGGACCGCCAGCCGGCCGGCAGCGGGGTCATTCGCTCGGTGAACGGCGTGCCGACCATCGTGGTGTCGACGTGCACGTTCGGATAGCGCTCGACGAGGTCCAGCGCTCCCGAGTAGTCGGGCATCCCTGCGTGCGCGACCACCGCGGCCAGCGACGGGTGCCTCTTCAGGACCTCCTCGAAGACCCCGAGCCCGGTGAACTCCCCCGGCATCGGCCCGTCACCGCAGTGCACGACCACCGGCACGCCGGCTTCCGCCAGCTGACCCCAGACACCGTCGAGGAGCTCGTCGCGCGGGTCGTAGCCGCCGACCTGGACGTGCGACTTGAAGCAGCGCGCACCGGCCTCCAACGCCTTGCGCACGTACGCCTCGGCGCCGGCTTCCGCGTAGAACGTGCCCGTGGCGACGGCCTCCGGCACGCGTGCCGCGAAGTCTGCGGCCCACCCGTTCAGCCACTCGGCCATGCCGGGCTTGTGCGGGTAGACCAGGGGCGCGAACGCGACGACGCCCAGCTCCCGCAGCGCGGTGAGCCGGGCGTTCTCGTCGGTGCGGTAGTGGATCGACCAGTCGACGCCGGACTCGCGGACGCGGTCGAAGAACGCCCAGACCTTGTCGAGGACGTTCTGCGGCATGAAGTGGACGTGGACGTCCACCAGTGCCATCAGTACCGGCCCATCAGTAGCGACCCTTGAGGGCCCGTCCGTGCGCCCTGGCGATCTCGCGGTTCGCGTCACGCTTCGCGATGTCCTGGCGCTTGTCGTAGGCCTTCTTGCCCTTCGCGAGGGCGATCTCGACCTTGACGTAGCCGTCCTTGAAGTACATCTGCAGCGGGACCAGCGACAGACCGGACTCCTTGGTCTTGCCGATCAGCCGTTCGATCTCCGCCTTGTGCAGCAGGAGCTTGCGCTTGCGCCGGACCTCGTGGTTCGTCCAGGTGCCCGCGACGTACTCCGGGATGTGCAGGGCGTGCAACCAGATCTCGCCGTCGTCGACCTGGGCGAAGGCGTCCACGAGGGACGCCCGGCCCATGCGCAGGCTCTTCACCTCGGTGCCGACGAGCTGGATGCCGGCCTCGTAGGTGTCGAGAATGGCCCAGTCGTGCCGAGCCTTGCGGTTCGACGCGATGACCTTCTGCCCGCGTTCCTTGACCATGACGACAACTCTAGTTGACCGGCAAAGCCGTTAAGGCGCTGCTTCACGGGTCTCGTTCGATGAGAGGCGCGGCCGAGGTGGTTCCTGGCGGTGCGGGCGGCCGAGCTGCATACCGGTGTTGTATGTGGGTCGGCCGCCCGTGCCGTCAGGGGCCGTCTCGGCCCCGGCTATCGCGAACACGGACCCGTGAAGCAGTGCCTAAAGCCGCACGTAGAGGCGGAGTGTCACGTAGCCGGTGGTCGCCGAGATGACGATGGCGACGAGGAACAGCCACGGCGACACGATCAGGATGTCCAGGTAGCCGATCGGCGGGATGATGCCCGACTCGGTGAGGTTCCTGGTGATCCTGTCCAGGAAGAACGCCTTGAACAGCACCAGGCCGCCGACCGCGGTGACCGAGCCGATGATGCCCGCGACGACCGCCTCGATGAGGAACGGCAGCTGCGTGTACCACCGGGTCGCGCCGACCAGTCGCATGATGCCTACCTCGACGCGGCGGGTGAACGCCGACACCTGGATGGTGTTCGAGATCAGCAGCAGCGCGGCGAACGCCTGGATGAGCGCGAGGATCAGGGCGACGTCGCGCAGGCCGTTGAGGCCCTCGAAGAACCGCTCCAGGAACTTGCCCTGGTCGTCGACGGCCTTGACGCCCGGCTTGCCCTCGAAGGCCTGCCGGATGACGTCGGTGCGCTCCGGGTCCTCGAGCTTCACGCGGAACGTGGCGGGGATCGCCTCGGGACGCGCGAGCTTGAGCAGCTCCGGCTGGGCCTCGAAGATCCGCTTGAAGCGCTCGAAGCCGTCGTCGCGGTTCTGGAACACCACGGACTCGACACCGGACGTCTGCTCGAGCGCCGACCGCAGTCCTGCGCACGGCTGCTGCGTGCAGTCCTTGTCGTTGGCGCTGACGTCGTTGGTCAGCAGCACGGAGACCTCGAGCTTGCCCGCGTAGTTGGCCTGCATCTTGTCGACCATGCGGACGACGAGCAGGCCACCGCCGAGCAGCCCGAGCGAGATGGCGGTCGTGAGGATCATCGCGATCGTCATCGTGACGTTCCGGCGAAGTCCGGTGACGACCTCGCTGAACACGAAGCTGGTACGCATCGGGGGCGGGGTTCCTTGGGGGTCGGGGATCTAGGAGCGCTTAGCGGCCGACGCCGTAAACGCCGCGCGCGTCATCACGGACGACCTTGCCGTACGACAGCTCCACGACGCGGCGGCGCATCGAGTCGACGATGCCGTGGTCGTGGGTGGCCATGATGACGGTCGTGCCGGTGCGGTTGATCCGCTCCAGCAGCAACATGATGTCCTGGCTCGTGTCGGGGTCCAGGTTTCCGGTCGGCTCGTCGGCGATCAGCACCAGCGGCCGGTTCACGAACGCACGGGCGATCGCGACGCGCTGCTGCTCACCACCGGACAGCTCGGTCGGGAACCGGTCCTCCTTGCCGTCGAGGCCCACCAGCTGCAGCACCTCGGGCACCACCTTGACGATGGTGTTGCGGGGCTTGCCGATGACCTCCAGCGCGAAGGCGACGTTCTCGGCGACCGTCTTCGTCGGCAGCAGGCGGAAGTCCTGGAACACGCAGCCGATCGACTGGCGCAGGCGGGGGACCCTGCGCCGCGACATCTTGGCGACGTCGAAGTTGGAGACGTAGACGCGTCCCCTGGTCGGCACCTCTTCGCGCAGCAGCAGGCGCAGGAACGTCGACTTGCCGGACCCGGAGGGCCCGATCAGGAAGACGAACTCGCCCTTCTCCATCTCGACGGACACGTCGTCGAGCGCGGGACGCGTGGAGGTCTTGTAGACCTTGGAAACGTGTTCGAGACGAATCACGAGGCGCGAGTCTACTCATGGCCGGGGTAAAGCCCCCGTTCCGGTTAACTTCCCGCCCGGATGGGCGGGCCGGACCCTCCACGCGCCGTGTCCGACCAGGCACGACCGGTTCACGAAAAAGCACGTTCGGCCCTGTGGGAGGACCGAACGTGCTCGGGGGATCGGGGCAGCGCGACTAGCCCTGCTGGGACTGCTTGCGCCACCGGATGCCGGCCTCCAGGAAGTCGTCGATCTCCCCGTCCAGCACCGCCGACGGGTTGCCGACCTCGTGGTTGTTCCGCAGGTCCTTGACCATCTGGTAGGGGTGCAGCACGTAGGACCGCATCTGGTTGCCCCAGCTGGAGCCGGAGTCCTTGAGCGCGTCCATCTTCGCCTGCTCCTCCTGCCGGCGGCGCTCGAGCAGCTTGGCCTGCAGGACGTTCATGGCCGTGGCCTTGTTCTGCAGCTGCGAGCGCTCGTTCTGGCAGGACACCACGATGCCGGTCGGGATGTGCGTGAGGCGCACCGCCGAGTCGGTCGTGTTGACGCCCTGGCCGCCGGGGCCGGACGAGCGGTAGACGTCGACGCGCAGATCCTTCTCGTCGATCTCGACGTGGTCGGTCTGCTCGACGACGGGCACGACCTCGACGCCGGCGAACGACGTCTGGCGGCGGCCCGGGTTGTCGAACGGCGAGATGCGCACGAGGCGGTGCGTGCCCTGCTCGACGCTCAGCGTGCCGTAGGCATAGGGAGCGCTGACGCGGAACGTCGCGGACTTGATGCCCGCTTCTTCGGCGTAGGACGTGTCGAACACGTCGACGCCGTAGTTGTGGCGCTCGGCCCAGCGCGAGTACATGCGCAGCAGCATCTCGGCGAAGTCCGCGGCGTCGACGCCACCGGCCTCGGCGCGGATGGTGATCAGCGCGTTGCGCTCGTCGTACTCGCCGGACAGCAGCGTGCGGACCTCCAGCGACGCGATCTCCTCGCGCAGCTTGGCCCGGTCGTTGTCCGCGTCGGCGGCCGCTTCGGCGTCCTCGGCCTCTTCCGCCAGTTCGTACAGCAGCGGCAGGTCGTCGAGGCGCGAGCGCAGGCCGGTGACGCGACGCAGCTCACCCTGCTTGTGGGAGAGCTGGCTGGTGACCTTCTGCGCCTTCTCCTGGTCGTCCCAGAGGTCGGGGCGGGTCGCCTGCGCCTCCAGGTCCGCGACAGCGGCGCGCAACGCATCGAGGTCCAGCACCGCCTCGATGCTCGAGAGCGTCGCGGAGAGTTCCTTGATGTCTGCTTCGACGTCCGGGTTCACGCAAAAAGATTACGCCAGCACCGGTCGTGGTACGCGACCGGTGCTCGCTGACGTTCTCCTCTACGCGGTCGGAATCGCGTCGAGCAGCTTGAGAACGGCCTTCGCGTGGGCGAGACCGAACTCGGCCACCGCCTTGGCGTAGGGGTCCTCCGCCGTCTTGGCCGCGCTCTTCGCGCTTTCCTGCTCCTGACCGTAGGTCGTGCGTGCGGTCGTGATCAGGGACTCGCGCTGCTTCGCGGTCAACGAGCCGGCGTGCACCAGGCGCAGGATGAGCGGGCTGCGCAGGTGGTCGGGGCCGGGCTCGGAGAGGAGCCAGTTCTTGAAGGCCTTCTTGCCCGCCGCCGTCAGCACGTACTGCTGGCTCGAGCGCGGTCCCTGCTTGCCGAGGCGCAGCAGTCCCTGGTCGGCCAACGCGGGCAGCTCGCGGTACACCTGGCTGCGGGTCACGCTGAAGAACGCGCCGAAGCGGTCTCCGGCCTCCGCCACCAACTGGCCACCGGTCTTGGGTCCGTCGTGCAGCAGCCCGAGCAGGGCGGCCGCGGTCGCATTCAGGTCTGACACACCGGCAACGTTCCCACGTCCGGGGGAAGCTGTCCACAATGGTCAGCCGTTCTGTCCACTGTGGCTGATCACCGGGCTAGTCTGATGGGCCATGCGGAGCAACGAAAAGTCTCGCTGAGTAAGCGGCAGTTTTCGCGCCTCACGCGTTTGGCCGCTTGACCGTCCGTGTCCATCCCGGATGGAAAAAGCCTTTCGCAGAACCGAAACCACCCCGCCCTCACTCGATCGGCGGTACGGCTCTCACCGGCCGGAGCCACCCGAATGGACGGACGAGGGCACTCGTCGCACGACCCGGTGATGTCCGCTCCGGCCCCTTTCCCACGCCCGCGCAACGGGGAAAATGATCACTGCCAGGCGGAGCGAGACTCGGAGGTCGGGGACGTTGAAGAACATCAAGTGGCTGGACCACAAGAAGGTGGCGGCGCACACGCGGGCGTGGATGACCGGGGGCATCCCGGAACAGGCCGGCAAGGACGAGTGCATGGTGTGCGGCAAGCAGATCCGCAAGCACCGCACCGTCAACGGCGAGGGCCGCATCTGCTCCAGCATGCTGTGCGCCCAGTACTGGGCGGAGAACATGACCTGAAACCGGGAACCACAGAAAAGCCAGAAGGCCGGAACCCGAGGGTTCCGGCCTTCTGACGTAGTAGCGGGGACAGGATTTGAACCTGCGACCTCTGGGTTATGAGCCCAGCGAGCTACCGAGCTGCTCCACCCCGCGCCGCTTCTAGCTTGTCTTGCTGTTGTAAGGAGAACTCTACACCCCTCGAAAACCCCTTTTCCACCACCCCCCACTAACCACCATAACCGCAGGTCACTAGCGGTTTTCGGCAGTTCGACCACCTCAGCCACCAACGAAAGCCGGACCTGCCGGATTGGGCCTGCCGATGCCGAAGGCAAGGCGGCCGGGGGTCCGGGGGCTTGCCCCCGGGGTGGGGTTTGGGGGCTCCGCCCCCAATGCAATGCGAAAAAGTCCTGTCTGCGCATTCCGCAGACAGGACTTTCCCAACTTTGTAGCGGGGACAGGATTTGAACCTGCGACCTCTGGGTTATGAGCCCAGCGAGCTACCGAGCTGCTCCACCCCGCGTCGGTATGAATAGAACCTTACGCGGGGCGGAGCGGGTAATGCAAATCGGGAGGTCAGCCCGAGGGTGTGGGGCTCGGCACAACCGACGACTGGCTCGTCGCCGGCGCCGATCCCGCACCGGTGTTGTACTGCTTGAACCTCTTCGAGGCCTCGTCCAGGCGCGCGTAGGCCTGGCCGAGCTCGGTGAAGTTCCCGCTCTGCTGCGCCTTGCGGACATCGGCCAGCGCCGCGTCGATGTCGTTGATCGCCTTCTGCAGGTCGGGGCTCAGCGTCCCGTTCGCGTTGCCGTTCGACGGCGGCGTCGACGGAGGCGTGGACGTCTGGCCGTTGTTGTTGCCGTTGTTGTCGCTCGGCGGCGGCACGACCGCGCCGGCGCCGCTGAGCACCTGGTCCAGCGCCTCGTTCAGCGTGGACGCGTAGCCGACCCGGTCGCCGTACCAGACGAGCACCTTCGACAGCTGCGGGTACGACGTGTTGTTCGACGCGCGTTCGATGTAGACGGGTTCGACGTACAGCAGCGCTCCGCCCACCGGGAGCGTGAGCAGGTTGCCGTAGACGACGGTCGTCTTCTGCTGGGTCAGCAGGTTGAGCTCACGGCTGACGTTGTCGGACGTGAGGAACTGCGTCTGGATCTGCTGCGGGCCCTTCGCGTCCTGGTTGAGCTGCAGGACGCTGATCTTCCCGTAGTTGTCCGGATCGGAGCCGACCGAGACGTGGGCCGCCATGAACTCCCGGTTCTCGCGGACGAGCGGGCTGGTCAGCTGGAAGCGGACCTTGCTCGGGTCGCTCGGGTCGCCGGCGAGGACGTAGAACGGCGGCTGGGCGTCGCGGCGCTTGCTCGCCGCGTCGCGCTGGGCGTCGGCCGTCGTCACGTTGTCGATCGTCGGGTCCTGCGGCGGTGCCCAGTAGGCGACACCGGAGTAGAAGTCCGACGGCGACGAGACGTGGTACTTCGACAGGATCTGCCGCTGCACCTTGAACAGGTCCTCGGGGTAGCGGAAGTGCTGGCGCAGCTCGTCGGAGATCTCGCTGCCGGGCTTCACCGTGTTCGGGAAGACGCCCATCCACGCCTTGAGGACCGGGTCCTTGTCGTCGATCTGGTACAGGCTCACGGTGCCGTCGTAGGCGTCCACAGTGGCCTTGACCGAGTTGCGGATGTAGTTGACGGGCTTGTTGACCTGCGAGATGACGACGCCGTCCGCGGTGAGCGAGTCGTTCGTCGCGTCACCCAGCTGCGTGCGCTGCGCGTACGGGTAGTTCTCGAGGGTGGTGTAGCCGTCGACGATCCACGTGATCCGGCCGTTCACGACGGCGGGGTACGGGTCGCTGTCCACGGTCAGCCACGGCGCCACGGCCTGCACGCGGTCGCGCGGGGTGCGCTTGAACAGGATCTTCGACTCGTCGGCGATCGACTGGTTGAAGAGGATGTTCCGTTCGCCGTAGTACGCCGCGAACGCCAGCTTGTTGAACAGGCTGCCGATCGGGACGCCACCGGTGCCGGTGTAGGTGTAGGACTTGGCGTCGGTGTCGTACTCGGCCGCGGAGCCGTCGGGACGGCCGCCGACGATCGAGTAGTCGTTCGCGCCGAACAGCTCGCCGAAGTACGTGCGCGGCTGGTCGACCTTGATGCCGTTGGCGACGTTGCCGACCTCGCCGTTGGACTTGACCTCACCGGTCTTGAAGTCCGGGTAGCCGCCGTTGGACTCGTCGGCGACCGCGTTGACCTTGTTGGCCTCGGCGTAGACGAAGCCGTTGCCGTGCGTGTAGATGAGGTGCTGGTTGATCCAGTCGCGCTGGCCCTGCGGCAGGCTGTCGAGCTTCAGCTCGCGCACCGCGACGATGTAGTCGCGCAGCTTCCCGTCCACTGTGTACCGGTCGACGTCGAGCTTGTTCGGGAACCCGTAGAACGGCCGCAGCTGCTGGAACTGCGTGAACGTCCGCGAGAGCACCGCCGGGTCGAGCAGGCGGATGTTGCCCAGGGTGCCGGCGTCGGTGGTCTTGATCTGGTCGTTGCTGATGTTCTGCTTGCCGTCGTACGGCTTCGTCTCGACCTTGTCCTCGGTCAGCCCGAAGGACTGCCGGGTCGCCGCGATGTTGCGTTTGATCGACTCGGCCTCCTTCTGGATGGCGTTCGGCTTGACCGAGAACTGCTCCAGCACCGCGGGCCACGCGGCGCCGACGAGCACGCTCGACAGCACCAGCAGGACGGTCGCGATGGCGGGCAGCTGCACGTTGCGCATGAACGCGCCCGCGAAGAACGCCACGGCGCAGAACACCGCGATGCACAGCAGGATCAGCTTGGCCGGCAGCACCGCGTTGAGGTCGGTGTAGCTCGCGCCGACGAACTTCTCGTTCTCGTGCAGCAGCAGCTCGTACCGGTCGAAGAAGTACGCGACGGCCTTCAGCAGCACGAACGTGCCGGCGACGAGCGCCAGGTGCAGGCGGGCGGGGCCGGAGAGCTGGCCGCCGCGACCGGCCAGCCGGATGCCGCCGAACAGGTAGTGCGCGATCACCGCGCCGATGAACGACACCGCGGTCGCGACGAACAGCCACGACAGCAGCCACTCGTAGAACGGCAGCTGGAACGCGTAGAAGCCGATGTCGTGCCCGAACTGCGGGTCGGTCACGCCGAACGGCTGCGAGTTGAGGAAGAGCTGGATCTCCTGCCAGTTCGCCTGGGCCGACGCGCCCGCGATCAGGCCGACGAAGACGGGGATGCCGATCGAGAACAACCGCATCCGCCGCATCACCACGGTGCGATAGCGCGCCACCGGGTCGTCGGGCCCTGACACCGGCACGAACACCGGCCGGGCCCGGTACGCGAGGTACAGGTTGAGCCCGACGATGCCGCCGACGACGGCGCCCACGGCGAAGAACAGCCCGAGCCGCGTGAGCAGGACGGTGCTGTAGACGTCGCGGAACTTCACCTCGCCGAACCACAGCCAGTTCACGTAGGTGTCGAGCAGCCGCGATCCTGTGATGAGACCGAACAGGAGCACGACACCGACGATGAGCAGTATTCGGCTGCGCCGGGACAGTTTCGGCAGTCCGACCGGAGGCCGTGTGGCCACGAGGCACGCTCCTGGATCGCGGTAAATCGATACGTACGTTTAGTCCAACTCTACGGACGACGTCCTGGGTTCCCGTGAAGTCCGCAGTCTTACGATGACACGCGTGTCAGCGAGTGAAACGCCAGCGGTCATCCTCCCGACGGTCGCCCGCGAGGTAGAGGAGTTCGTAGCGGCAGGCGGCTGGGAGCAGCCACCGCAACTCTTCGCCCTCGTGGCCACCTCCGACCTGCTCGTCCAGCAACCGGAGCTGGCCGACCAGCTCGATCCCGACGCGAGCCCGCTCACCCCGATCGCCCAGGACGCCCTCGAGGGTGATCTGGGCGACGCGCTGGCGGGCATCGAGTGGCCCCCGGCCGTGACGGGGTGCGCCCTCGCGCAGGAGATCGTGGTCCTGCCCCCGGAGGCGGAGACCGAGCTGAGCCACGGCGAGCTGGACGACGAGGCGGCCCGCAGGTTCGCCGCGGAGCACCCGTCCCGCCGCGAGGCGCGCCTGGTGGCGGCCGTGCTGCGCGACGGGTCCGTCTCCTGCGTGCTGCGGCTGCGGGGCACGGTCGAGGTGCCGGAGGAGGTCGTCGAGCACCCCGAGCTGGCGCCCAACCTCACCGACGCCCTGCTCGCCACGCTGCGGCCCTAGGCCGAGTCCCGGTCGTCACACCCCCAGGCTGGCACAACCCCGGCACCAGGCGGTGCCGGGGTTGTCATCTCGTTGCACGCTGTTCGCGGCGAGCGGACAGCGGCCGTCAGCAGCTCGGCGTGTCCTTGCCGGCGTTGAGCGCCTCCAGCGACGACACCGCGTCCTTCAGGTTCTCGACCTTGATCAGCCTCAGGTCCGAGGGCGCCTGCTGCTTCGCGTCCTGGCAGTTGGCCGACGGCACGAGGAACGCCGTCGCGCCCGCCTCCTTGGCGGCGACCATCTTGAACGCGATGCCGCCGATGGGCTTGACCGTGCCGTCGCCGGTGATCTCGCCGGTGCCCGCGATGGCCTTGCCGCCGTTGAGCTCGCCCGGCGTCAGCTTGTCGACGATCGCGAGCGCGAAGATCAGGCCGGCCGAGGGGCCGCCGACGTCGGACAGGCTGATCTTGATCTTGAACGGCACGTCGGCGCGGTCGACCGGCGAGATGCCGATGAAACCCGCGGTGCGGCCGTCGTCGCGCGTGCCGAGGGTGAGCTGCGTCGACTTCGAGGTGCCGTCCTTCTCGAACGCGACCTCGATCTGGTCGCCCGGCTTGGTGTTCTCCAGGGCCGCGCTGACGTCCGCGGAGCTCTGCACCTGCTTGCCGTTGACCGAGATGATCCGCGCGCCGAGCGGGATGACGTTGTCCGCGGGGCTGCCCTTGGTGACCTGGTTCGCGACCACCTTGCCCGGATAGCCGAGGTAGTGCAGCGCGGCGACCTCCGCGGAGGTCTGGGACTCGCTGAACGCGATCTCGTTGTTCTTCTGCACCTCCTCCTCGGACTCGCCGGGCTTGAAGAACTCCTCGCGCGGCGCCAGCGCGTAGCGGCCGGACAGCCACAGGCCGAGGGCGCCGAACAACGACACGTCGTCGGTGAGCGAGACCGTCGTCATGCGCAGCGTTCCGTTGGTGGGGAACGTGTTCTGGCCGTCCACCGAGACCACGTCGGTGTCCTTGACCTTGCCGAGCACGTCGTAGGTGGGGCCGGGGCCCAGCGCGACGTACGGGACTCTGGCGAAACCGCCGAGCAGTCCGAGTGCCGCCACCACGAGGAAGCTGATGACCAGCGTCCACGTCCGGCGGGTCAGTCCGCGCTCCCTCGGCGGGGGCGCTGGCGGGGGTGCGGTCGTGACGGTTTCACTCACGGCTGAACAGCGTACGACCATGTCGATCCGCGTACGGTAGAGGCATGAGTGACGTGCCGTTCGGGTTCAGCCCGCACGACCCCGATGACAAGAGCGGGAAGCCGGGAGACAACCCGTTCGACTTCAACCAGCTCGGCAACATGCTGAGCCAGCTGGGCTCGATGCTGAGCAGCGCCGGGACGTCGAGCGGGCCGGTCAACTACGACCTCGCCAAGCAGATCGCGTTCCAGCAGCTCTCGTCGTCGACGACGACCATCGGGTTCGCGGCCGACCAGTCGAGCGCCGTCACCGACGCCGTGCACCTGGCGGAGATGTGGCTCGACCCGGTCACCTCGCTGCCCGCCGGCTCGCGCACGACGCAGGCGTGGACCGCCCGCGACTGGATCGAGCGCACCATCCCGACCTGGCAGCGCCTGTGCGACCCGGTCGCGCAGCGCATGTCCGGCGCGTGGGTGGAGGCGATGCCCGCCGAGGCGAAGCAGGCGGCCGGTCCGCTGCTCGCGATGCTCGGCCAGATGGGCGGCATGGCGTTCGGCTCGCAGCTGGGCAACGCACTGGCGCAGCTCGGCTCCGAGGTGCTCACCTCGACCGACGTCGGCCTGCCGCTCGGTCCGGAGGGCACCGCGGCCCTGCTGCCCGCGAACATCGAGAAGTTCACCGAGGGCCTGGAGCGCCCCGCGTCCGAGGTCATGGTGTTCCTCGCCGCCCGCGAGGCCGCCCACCAGCGCCTCTTCACGCACGTGCCGTGGCTGCGGCAGCGCCTGCTCGACACCGTCGAGGAGTTCGCGAAGGGCATCAAGGTCGACACCTCCGCCCTGGAGCAGCTCGCCGGCCAGATCGACCCGTCGAACCCGGCCTCGATCGAGGAGGCCATGGGCTCCGGCCTGCTCGAACCGCAGACCACCCCCGAGCAGAAGGCCGCGCTGACCCGCCTGGAGACGCTGCTGGCCCTGGTCGAGGGCTGGGTGGACGTCGTGGTCGACGCCGCGGTGGCCGAGCGCCTGCCCGGTGCCCCGGCCCTGCGCGAGACGCTGCGCCGCCGCCGTGCCTCCGGTGGCCCGGCCGAGCAGACGTTCGCCACGCTCGTGGGCCTGGAGCTGCGGCCGCGCAAGCTGCGGGCGGCCTCCGCGCTGTGGAAGCTCGTCGGCGACCAGCACGGCGTCGAGGTGCGCGACGGCATCTGGGAGCACGCCGAGCTCGTCCCGACCGCCGAGGACCTCGACGACCCGCTGGAGTTCGCCGAGCGCCTGACCAACACGCGCAACGCGCTCGAGGACCCGATCGCGGAGCTGGAGCGCACCATGCGCGAGAGCGGCGAGAAGCCCGCCGAGGGCGACAAGCCCGAGAACGACAAGCCTGAGGACGGCGGCAAGCCCGACGCGGGCTGACACCTCCCGCGAGCGGACATGCGAAGAGCCCGGCGAGCACACCCTCGCCGGGCTCTTCGCGTCGTGGTCCGTCAGTCCTCGGAGATGCCCCAGCCTGCGGCGGCCGAGAGTCCCTCCAGGTAGCCCATGGCCCGCTCGGTCTTCTGGTAGCGGTGGACCCACTCCCAGAAGTCCTTGCCGTGCCCCGGGACGAGCAGGTGCGCGAGCTCGTGCACCAGCACGTAGTCGAGCACCCACGGCGGCACGTCGCGCAGCCGTTCGGACACCCTGATGGTGCCCTCGCTCGGCGTGCACGACGCCCAGCGCGTGCGCATGGGCGGCACCCAGCGCACGCTCACGGGGTCGGCGAGCGACTCCAGGTAGCGCGCCGACAGCTCGGCACAACGCGACATGAGCGCCTCGTCCGACGTGCGCGCAGGGGACTTCCTGCGCGTCTCGCTGCGCTGGAGGCGGCTCAACATCTCCGCCACCCAGTGCTTCTCTTCCCCCTTGGTCATCCGTGCCGGCAGAAGGACGACCACTGTGTCGCCCTCCCGGTACGCGCTGACCATGCGGCGGCGCCGGGAGCTCCGCCGCACCTCCACCCGCGGTTCGGCCATGCAGTCACCGTAAACGTCGGCACCGACAAATTTCCGCCCCCAACCGGCCGCAGGCGCGCACCCGGCGGGTGAAGTTCCACCGAACGGCGGCTGGACACGCGCGGGAACGACATGCGCGGAATCGCGGCCCCGCGGAGGTACCGTCGCGCCAAGGTCCCGAGTGTGTCCGCACTCACAACTGCAAGGGAGGGGCTGTGGCCGAGACCTACAACGGCTACTGCGTCAAGTGTCGGGAGAAGCGCGACTTCGACGGACAGGTCGAGGAAACCAACGGCCGGCGCATGGCGAAGGGCACCTGCCCTGTCTGCGGGACGAAGATGACGCGGATCCTCGGCAAGGCCAAGGTCTGACGTTTCCGCTGGCAGGGGGCCTCGCCCCCTGCCAGTCTCTCCCTCGTGGACACCAGACCCCGCGTCCGTGCAGGCCTCGCCGTGGTGCGCCGCGGCCCCGGTGCCGTGCAGGTCGGCACCGACCCGAAGCACGCCGTGGTGGTCGACTCGCTGCCCGAGGCGCTGGTCGACGAGCTGCTCACCCTGGACGGCCGCCACACCGTCGCCGAACTGGGTGAGAGGCTGCGATCGCGGGGCGAGGACCCCACCCAGCTGGGTGAAGTTCTCGAATCGCTCAACGAGGCCGGACTGCTCGACAACGGCTTCCCCGCGGCCGGTTCCGCGGTCGCCGTGCAGGGTGCGGGCCACCTCGCGCTCTCCATCACCTCGCTCCTGGCGGAGTCGAACGTCCGGCTCGCCCACCACGCCGACCTGGTCGTCCTCGCGGCCACGCTCGTGCCCGACCCGACCGTCGTGAACGGCCTGATGGCGTCCCGTACGCCGCACCTGGCCGTGCGGGTCCGCGAGGGCGTCGGCATCGTCGGACCGCTGGTCCTGCCCGGTCGCACGAGCTGCCTGAACTGCGCGGACCTGCACCGCACCGACCACGACCCGGCGTGGCCCGTCATCGCCGCACAGCTCGTCGGCAAGCCCGCGTCCTCCGACGTGCTGTTCGCGTCCGGAACGGCGGCGCTGGCCGTCGTGCAGGTCCTGGAGTCGCTCGTGCACCTCCGCGGCCACGCCCCGGCACCGCCTCCAGTGCTCAACGCCACTGTCGAACTCGACCTGGTGGCGGGCGTGGCTGAGAGGCGAAGCTGGTATCCGCACCCTGACTGTCAGTGCTCCGCACATAACATGGCTGTGTGACCGAGATTCCGCGCAAGGCCGTGCAACGCACCGCCAAGCTGGCGAGCCTCCCGCTCGGGGTGGCCGGCCGGGTGGTGGGCGGCTGGGGGAAGCGACTGACCGGACGCGCGGCCGACGAGGTCAACGCCGAGGTGACGGCCAAGACGGCGGAGCAGGTGTTCGCCGTGCTCGGCCAGCTCAAGGGCGGCGCGATGAAGTTCGGCCAGGCGCTGAGCGTGTTCGAGGCGGCCGTCCCGGACGAGCTCGCGGCCCCGTACCGCGAGGCGCTGACCAAGCTCCAGACCGCGGCCCCGCCGATGCCCGCCCGCACCACGCACCGTGTGCTGGCCGAGCAGCTCGGCTCGGCCTGGGCGAAGCGCTTCCAGTCGTTCGACGACGAGCCCGCCGCCTCGGCCTCCATCGGCCAGGTGCACCGCGCGGTGTGGCACGACGGCCGCGACGTGGCGGTGAAGGTCCAGTACCCCGGCGCCGACGAGGCCCTGCGCGCCGACCTGAAGCAGCTGCTCAGGTTCTCGCGGCTGCTCCAGGCGATCATGCCCGGCGCCGAGGTGCGCCCGCTGCTGGAGGAGCTGCGCGACCGGTACCTGGAGGAGCTCGACTACCGCGACGAGGCGGCGAACCAGCGCACGTTCGCCAAGGCCTTCGAGAACGACCCGCACGTCGTGGTCCCCCGCGTCATCGCCTCGGCACCCAAGGTCATGGTGACCGAGTGGACCTCGGGCGTCGGGCTGTCGAAGATCATCCGCGAGGGCTCGGCGGAGGACCGCGACCGCGCGGGCCAGCTGCTGGCCGAGTTCCACTTCTCGGCCCCGTCGCGCTCCGGCCTGCTGCACGCCGACCCGCACCCCGGCAACTTCATGCTGGGCGACGACGGCCGCCTGCGCGTGATCGACTTCGGCGCCGTGGCCCGCCTCCCCGACGGCCTGCCGAAGACCCTGGGCCTGATGACGAGGCTCGCCCTCGAGGGCCGCCCCGACGACCTGGTCGAGCTCCTGCGCACCGAGAACTTCATCCGCGAGGGCATGGAGCTGCACGGCGAGGACGTCCTCGGCTACCTGGCCCCCTTCGTGGAGCCGCTGCGCACCGAGTCGTTCCACTTCACCCGCCGCTGGCTCCAGTCGCAGGCGGAACGCGTCGGCGACCTGCGCGGCCCGGACTCGCAGACGGGCAGGTCCCTGAACCTGCCGCCGCAGTACCTGCTGATCCACCGCGTGACCCTGGGCGCGACCGGCATCCTCTGCCAGCTCGACGCCCACGTCACGGCCCGCGAGATCGTGGCGCGCTGGCAGCCGGGCTTCGACGACTGACACGTCCGGGTGAACCCCCGCCGAGTTGTCCACAGGTTGGGGTTCACCCCCTTTCCACTGCTCCTGATGGGCCACGATGACCTCATGGCCCACATCGCAACCACCGCTGACCTGCGTCATTCCGGCTTCTCCCCGAGGCAGATCCGGCACGCCTGCACCCCGACCGGCCCGTGGCAGCAACTGCTGCCCGGCGTGGTCCTGACCAGGCCGACCCCACCGACCCGCCTGGACAGACTCCGCGCCGTCCAGTCCTTCACGGGCCCGGCATCGGTCATCACCGGCGCGGACGCCCTGCTCCGCCAGGGCGCCACCCTTCCGCTCCCCCGCCACGTCCACGTCCTGGCCGGCGGCAACTCCCGCCGCACCCACCCGTGGATCCTGCTGGAACGCACCACCCGCCCACCCGACCCGGTCGTGCGCGACGGCCTTCGGCTCGCCCCTCCAGCGCGAGCAGCCGTGGACCTGGCCCGCCGCGAACCGAACCCCCGCGCGGTCGTGGCTCTCCTCGACGCCGTGGTGGACGCCCGGTTGTGCACGCCGGGCGAGCTGCGCGAGGAGCTGCTGGTGTGCAGCCGACGGGGAACAGCCCTGGTCAGACAGGCCTTACGCCACCTCTACCCGACCTGACGCGCGGGGCAGGGCACGGCGGACGTCCTGCGCGCCTGAGACCTGAAGCGAGTGAAGACACGGCGGGTCTCCTGCGCGCCCGACCTGATTTCGCGGACGCGGGCGAGCTCACCGCGGCGGGCCGAGCGACTTGTGCGGTGACCTCAGCCGGACTCGGCAGCCAGCCCAGGTTTCGCTGTCCTGGTCCAACCCAGCCCACTTCGATCAGCCCGATCTCAACCCGGCCCGGTCCCTGCCAGGCCCATCCCAACCTGGTCGGCCCATCCCGACCTGACCTGGCTCAACCGGCCTGGCTCAGTCCAACTCGGCCAGCCCCGGTCCAACTGACCCGGCCCGACCGGCCTGACCCGACCGACCTGGCCCACCTCATCCCGGCCCGCGCTAGTCCAGGCCCGGCCCAACCAGCCCCAGCCGACAACAACCCGGCCCACGCCGGTCCTAACCCCAGGCCAGGCCCAACCCCGAGGTCAGCGCCAGTACTCGTCCGGCAGCTTTCCCTCGATGTCCCGCACGTGGGCCTTGGCGCACACGTGGCACAACCACCGCACACCCCCACCAGTCCGCTCAGAACACCAGGCCAGGAACTCCAGGTCGGAAACGGAGGAACGCGAACGCCCACACCTGTGGCAGGACGTCATCGCCGCCGTCCCACGTGGACGGTGTCCGTCTCCAGCAGGAACACGTCCTCCCGCGCCCCGACGAACTCCGAGTCCGAGGGGTTGAGCAGCCGGCGCAGGGCCGCGCGGTCGGCCGGGTGCAGTGACGGCCCGGTGACCTCGGTCAGCCAGGTCAGGCGGTCGACCGCCCAGTCGCGCACGAGCTGCTTGGCCGGGGCCGGGTGGTCGACGACGAAGCTGAAGGCGCTGATGTCGCCGAGGCCCGCGTCGGCGAGGGCCACGTTCCAGCCGACGGGCAGGCGGACGGTGCCGGTCATGTTCTCGCGCATCGACACGAACCACGACGCGCGGGCCGCGGCCATGCGGTCCTGCAGGCCCGGTTCGCCGACGCCCAGGTCCCAGGGCAGGAAGCGGGTTTCGAGGCCTCCCTCGGCCAGGGCCAGCCAGCCGCCGGGAGCCAGGGCCGAGACCAGGCGGCGGACGCCGCGCAGCTGGTCGGGGAGGTGGTGCACGACCCGGGAGCCCCAGATGAGCTCGACCGGGCCGGTGAACGACAGCGGGTCTTCCGCGGAGAGGTCGGCCAGCACCGGCTTGACCGACACGGCGCCGTCGGTCGCGGCGCGTGCCGCGGTGCAGGCCGCGTCCAGCAGTTCGGGGGTGGCGTCGACGAGCACCAGGACGCCGCCGCCGTGGTCGCGCAGTGCTGCCGCCAGCGGCACGCTCATGGAGCCGGCGCCGCAGCCGACGTCCATGACGACCGGCGAGTCGGGCAGGGGTGCGACGAGTCTGCGGGCGACAGCGGAGAGCGCTTCCGCCTGCAGGGAGCCGTAGCGCCTCATCGCGTGGAGCCGGGACGACCAGTCGATTCCGTCGTGGGTGTGGTGCGGCACAAGGGGGACGGTACGGAGGAACGGCCGAGGCCGCCATCCACCTTCTCGTGGATGACGGCCTCAGCTCGAGACTGTCAGAGGTCGAAGCGAGCCGCTCTGCGTCCCGCCCATCGCGACAACCTGCGCCAACGTTGCGCTGACGCGAGGCGGTTCGCCAGGCGTTGCTCTTCAGCGAACCTCTGGGCTTCTTGTATTCGTATTCGCACGAGCTCTTCGTTCAGAGACATGGGAGTCAGGCCCTCGTTCCGGTAGGCGGGGATCGCGTTGTTGTTGAGCTGCACGGTGCTCATGCCGCCGACTCCGTCCTGCTGGCCGGAACAACTGCCGCGTCCTTGCGCGGACGGCCACGGGGCCGCTTCCGCGCGATGACGACACCGCGCTCGAAGATCTCTCCACCCCAGACGCCCCACGGCTCGTGACGGGCGAGAGCACCGGCGAGGCACTCCGCCAGCACCGGGCAGGTCCCGCAGAAGGACTTGGCCTTCTCGAGGTCGGCCGGCGCGTCCGCGAACCAGAGGTCGGGGTTGTGGGTGCGGCAGGGGATGTCGAGCCCCTCCGCGAGGTCCGGAAGTGTCTCGCCGGTGAGCGGGACAGTCGCGGTCAACATCAGGGTTTTCTCCTTGTGTGGGGTACTGCAAAAACACGAAAGCCGCGGACTCTGTGCGAGTCCGCGGCTTTCGTGAGCCTGGTGGTCCTTCGACCCCTATGGGGTCGGCAGGAGCCTTCTCACATGATGCGCGGACAGCGCATTCGTGTAGTTGTCAACGTCGCCGACTGCGGGCAGCACGACCGGCTGCTCGATGAGCAGATCGGTGCCGCGCTCACGGCCCAGCGGAGCCACTGGCCGGTGGGCAGACTTCTGCCACATGGCCTGAGCGGAGGTGGACGTGCAGAAGCCCTCGGTCAACGGGAGGCCGAGCGCGCGCGAGATGCTGAAGATCTTCACAACGGGCCACCTCCTCCGAACAAGAGAGCTCTGCGATCGAGAGCTTGTGCGAGTAGTAGTTCTTCTTCCCCAGACGGGTCCTCCGGACCCGGCATGAGCAGGTTATGACCCCGTCCCACGGGCTCGCAACCTATTTAACGAAACTTGTCCCGATCAGGTGGCGGGGTAGCCGACACCGGCTCGGACCAGGCCCAACACGTCGTCACCGAACTTGTCGAGCTTCGAGGCGCCGATGCCCGAGATCGCGACGAGTCCCGCCGTGTCCGTGGGGCGCTGTTCGGCGATCGCCACGAGCGTCGCGTCGGTGAAGACCACGTACGCGGGCACCTTCAGCTCCCGCGCCCGCACCGAACGCCACTGGCGCAGCGACTCGAGCAGTTCTTCGTCCACATCGGACGGGCAGGTCCGGCAACGACCGAGCTTGACGGCCTGCGCGTCGACCAGGGTCGCGGTGCACACCCTGCAGGTCGGCTTCTCCTTCTTCATGAGAGGAGGGCGCTGCGCGCCGCCGGATACGCGTGCGGCCGGGTGGTTCTCCGGCACGAGGCTGTAGAGGAAGCGCGAACGGCGCCGGTACTTGCGCCCACCGGCCGCGCGCGCCAGCGCCCACGACAGCCAGAGGTGCTCACGCGCACGGGTGACGCCCACGTACAGGAGGCGGCGTTCCTCCTCGATCTTCGCCTCGTCGCCGTCGGCGTACTGGATCGGCATCGTGCCCTCGACCAGTCCGACGAGGAACACGGCGTCCCACTCGAGGCCCTTCGACGCGTGCAGCGACGCCAGCGTCACGCCCTCCACCGTCGGCGGGTGCTGCGCCTCGGCGCGCACGTCCAGCTCGGCGCAGAACCGCGGCAGGTCGGCCTCGGGCGCGGAGGTGGCGAACTCCTCGGCGAGCTCCACCAGGGCGAGCAACGACTCCCAGCGCTCGCGCGCGGATCCACCGGTGGGCGGCTCGTCGGTCAGCCCGACGCGGCCCAGCACCGACCGGACGACCTCGGGCAGGCTGCCGGGCACCCCGCCCGCCGTGCGCAGCGCGATCATCGCCTGGCGCACCTCGGCGCGTTCGAAGAACCGCTCGCCGCCGCGCACGAGGTAGGGGATGCCGAGCGACGCGAGCGCCTGCTCGTACACCTCCGACTGCGCGTTCACCCGGTAGAGGATCGCGATCTCGGAGGCCGCGACGCCCTCGTCGAGCAGCGCCTTGACGCGGCCCGCGACCGCGTCGGCCTCGCTCGGCTCGTCGTCGAACTCGTGGAAGCGCGGCACCGGTCCGTCGGGGCGCTGCCCGATGAGGTTGAGCCGCGAGCCGGCGGGGCGGCCGCGCGCCCACTTGATGACGTCGTTGGCCAGCGCCACGACCTGGGGCGTCGACCGGTAGTCGCGCTCCAGCCGCACGACGACCGCCTCGGGGAAGCGCCGCGCGAAGTTGAGCAGCGGCTGCGGTGAGGCGCCGGCGAACGAGTAGATGGTCTGGTTGGCGTCGCCGACCACCGTCAGGTCGTCGCGGCCGCCGAGCCACGAGTCGAGCACGCGCTGCTGCAGCGGCGTCACGTCCTGGTACTCGTCGACGACGAAGCAGCGGTAGCGGTCGCGGAACTCCTGCGCGACCTCCGCGCTGTCCTCCAGCGCGCCCGCCGTGTAGAGCAGCAGGTCGTCGAAGTCGAGCAGCTGCGCCTCGTTCTTGAGCTGCTCGTAGGTGGCGTAGAGCTTCATGACCTGCTCGGCGGGCGCCGGGATGTCGCGCGCGGCGCGGGCGGCGGCGACCGGGTAGTCCTCCGGGGTCAGCAGCGACGCCTTGGCCCACTCGATCTCGCTGGTGAGGTCGCGCAACGCGTCGGTCTCCGTCGGCATCCCCAGCCGGGACGCGGCGCGGGCGACGACGCGGATCTTCTGGTCGACGAGCTCCCAGCGCGGACCGCCGATGACGCGCGGCCAGAAGTAGCGCAGCTGACGTGACGCGGCGGCGTGGAACGTCACGGCCTGTGCGCCGTGCACGTCCAGGGAACGCAGTCGCGTGCGCATCTCCCCCGCGGCGCGTTTGGTGAACGTGACCGCCAGGACCTGCGACGGAGCGACATGGCCGCGTTGGCACAGGTAGGCGATGCGGTGCGTGATGGTGCGCGTCTTGCCGGTGCCGGCACCCGCCAGCACGCACACCGGGCCGCGCGGCGCCTCGACCGCTGCGCGCTGTTCCGGATCGAGACCCTCCAGCAACGCGTCCATCCCCGCAGTCTCGCAGATGGCCGATGCAATGCTGAGACCAGCGCGCCGTATCCTGTGCTCATGGCTGGTAAGCAGGACAAGGCGGCTGCCAAGGAAGCGGCGAAGGTTCGCCGCGCGGCATCACGTGAGCGGCGCAAGCAGATCTTCGAGGCGTTCAAGATGCAACGCCGCGAGGACAAGGCGCTGATCCCGCTGATGCTGGCCGCCGTGCTCGGAGCCACCGCGATCGCCGTGGTCCTGGGCCTGGTCTTCGACGCGGTCTGGATGTTCGTGCCGCTGGGCGTCGCGATCGGCGCGCTGCTGGCCGTGATCATTTTCGGCCGCCGCGTGCAGAGCAACGTCTTCCGCAAGGCGGACGGCCAGCCCGGCGCCGGCGCGTGGGCGCTCGAGAACCTGCGCGGCCGCTGGCGCGTCACCCCCGCCGTCGCGGGCACCACCCAGCTCGACGCCGTGCACCGCGTGCTCGGCCGTCCCGGCGTGGTCCTGGTCGCCGAGGGCGCGCCGCAGCGCGTGAAGCCGCTCCTCGCGCAGGAGAAGAAGCGCATCTCGCGCGTCGTCGGCGAGACCCCGATCTACGACTTCATCATCGGCTCGGGCGACGGCCAGGTCCCGCTGAAGAAGCTCCAGTCGACCCTGATGAAGCTGCCGCGCAACATCACGGCCGCCCAGGTCGACTCGCTGGAGACCCGCCTGGCCGCGCTGGCCAGCCGCGGCGCCGCGCTGCCCAAGGGCCCGATGCCGGCGGGCGCGAAGATGCGCAACGTCCAGCGCACCCTGCGCCGCCGGGGCTGACACCCGCCACCACCACGTGGAGAGGCCTGCCGCACCATCCCGTGCGGCGGGCCTCTTCGCGTCCGGAGGGGCCTAGCGGACCCTGACGACGACCGTGCCGGCGGCCTTGTCGTGCAAGCACCGGCCGTCCGCGTCCCAGACCAGCGCCGGGATCAGCGGGAAGATGAGGATCGTGCGCAGCAGCGCGCGCGGCAGGTGCACGTACGCCTTGCCGTCGATGCGCGCCACCCGCAGCCCGAGCAGCGCGTGCCCCGGCGTGAACCCGAAGTACGCGACCGCGACGACGGTGATCACGAACCAGGCCAGCAGGCTCCAGTTCTTCGGCAGGTCAGGCCTGGTGAACAGGCCCGCGACACCCGCCGCGAGGAGGAAGTCGACGAGGATGGCGAAGGTGCGCCGGCCGATCGAGGCGATGGAGCCGGGACCGTCCTTCGGGAAGCCGTGACGCTCACCACGCCAGCGCTGCTGGGTGCCGTCGGCCGAGTCTCCACCCGGCGACAACACGGAATCAGGTCCTGTCAGCCACGATCCGGTCCACCTGCTCACTCCTCCAGAGTAAGCCGGTGAACGCGGGGTGAGGACCGGCAGGTCCGCTTGCCCCCTCCGACCGGCCCGTTAACACTGGCGAAACATCGGAGTGACGGACGGGCAACACCGCCGACATACGGTCGCTCGCGATGACAAGCCGTTGTCCATAGTCAAGGAGTCGACGAGGGTGTTCAAGAATTCCGACGAGGTGCTGAAGTTCATCACCGACGAGGGCGTCAAGTTCGTCGACGTGCGGTTCAGCGACCTGCCCGGTGTGATGCAGCACTTCACGCTGCCGGCCAAGGCGTTCGACGCCGACGCGATCGAAGAGGGTCTCGCCTTCGACGGCTCCTCCGTGCGCGGCTTCCAGTCCATCCACGAGTCGGACATGCTGCTGCTGCCCGACCTGTACACCGCGCGCCTGGACCCGTTCCGCATCGAGAAGACGCTGATCGTCAACTTCTTCGTGCACGACCCGTTCACGCGTGAGGCCTACAGCCGCGACCCGCGCAACATCGCGCGCAAGGCGGAGCAGTACATCACCGACTCCGGCATCGCCGACACCGCCTACTTCGGCGCCGAGGCGGAGTTCTACATCTTCGACTCGGTCCAGTTCGACACGACCGCCAACTCCGCGTTCCACAAGATCGACGCGGTCTCCGGCTGGTGGAACACCGGCCGTGAGGAAGAGGGCGGCAACCTCGGCTACAAGGTCAAGTACAAGGGCGGCTACTTCCCCGTCACCCCGAACGACCACTACGCCGACCTGCGCGACCAGATGGTCCTCAACATGGAGGCCCAGGGCTTCACCGTCGAGCGCGCCCACCACGAGGTCGGCACCGGCGGCCAGGCCGAGATCAACTACAAGTTCAACACGCTGCTGCACGCCGCGGACGACCTGATGCTGTTCAAGTACATCATCAAGAACACCGCGTGGCAGGCAGGCAAGTCGGTCACCTTCATGCCGAAGCCGCTGTTCGGCGACAACGGCTCCGGCATGCACACGCACCAGTCGCTGTGGAAGGACGGCGCGCCGCTGTTCCACGACGAGAGCGGCTACGCGGGCCTGTCCGACACCGCCCGCCACTACATCGGCGGCATCCTGCACCACGCGCCGTCGCTGCTGGCCTTCACCAACCCGACGGTGAACTCCTACCACCGCCTGGTGCCGGGCTACGAGGCCCCGGTCTCGCTCGTGTACTCCCAGCGCAACCGCTCGGCGTGCGTCCGCATCCCGATCACGGGCAACAACCCGAAGGCCAAGCGCATCGAGTTCCGCTGCCCCGACTCCTCGGGCAACCCGTACCTCGCCTTCTCGGCGATGGTCATGGCGGGCCTCGACGGCGTGAAGAACAAGATCGAGCCGCCGGCCCCGATCGACAAGGACCTCTACGAGCTTCCGCCCGAGGAGGCCCGCGACGTCAAGCAGGTCCCCGCGACGCTGGACGCCGTGCTCGACAACCTCGAGGCCGACCACGAGTTCCTGCTCGAGGGCGGCGTGTTCACGCCGGACGTGATCGACACCTGGATCTCGTTCAAGCGCGAGCAGGAGATCGACCCGCTGCGCCTGCGCCCGAACCCCTACGAGTTCGCGCTGTACTACGACGTGTGATCGGCGCGGGGCTTTGACCGGGCGTTTCACCGGTTGAAGCCCCAGCCAGGCCGTCTCCAGGCCGTCCAGCGTGGAGAGGCCGCCTGATCGACCGAGGGCCGGGTGACTGTCTAAGTCGCCCGGCCCTTGCACATTGCGGATCAGTACATTCCGTTGTTGCAACTGACGTCATAATTTTGAGCCCACTCGCGAACCTTCCTGTCAGCTCGCATAAATTCCCTAGGCACCAAGGAACCGTCACGAGTGAGCTGACTAGGCTCCGGCAGCCCGAAAGCTTGGAAGGGTCCGATCAGCGCGTTATAGGCGACCACAAGGCGATCTTGCATACTTTCAGTGGCACTAAGATCCGCAACAGTGGAGAACCTAGTCGGTTTATCTAGGCGACGAGTCCTTGCAAACCTCTTAGCACGCTCTGGAATTAGCGAATCAACAAGCTCGATTGAACGATCAAACCCTGACGGAGAAGGCCTTCCATAGAAGCCCGAAATAACTTCCGCCGTTCCCCATGCACCCACCCGTCCGGATGCCCACATAGAGCAAAGGTTAGTTAGCACAATCGAGAAATCAACCAGCCTCGCATCATTGATGCGGTAGACATTATTCTCCGAGTCGATATCGCGGA
>NZ_DASVFL010000072.1:0-98068 GCF_036380075.1 Lentzea sp.
GCTACCCGCCGCTCACCTGCTCCCCGGTGCCGCGGCGCGTCGTCAGAGGTCGAGGAAACGGCCCACCGCGACGAAGGCGGCGAGGAGCAGCAGGACCACGTTGACGGGCAGGGACTTCGTCTCGCCGTGCTTGACGTGCACGCGCGCGGCGAGCACCTGCACGACCACCAGCCCGGCCGCGGCGATCGGCGTGAGGACCGGGGCGATGCCGGTGAGCCACGGCAGCACCAGGCCGAGCGCGCCGAGGACCTCGACGGCGCCGATCGCCTTGACGCCGGCGTCGGTCGTGTCCTTCGCCCAGTCGAAGCGGCCGGACGCGACCATCTGCTCGCGGGGCCGCACGAGCTTCATCCCGCCGGCCGCCAGGTAGACGGCCGCGAGCAGTCCCTGCACGACCCACAGTGCGATGTTCACCGAGCTCTCCAATCCTTACCCTTTGTAAGTAGCCTCATGATGTGTTCGCACGGGAGGTGCCGCAAAAGGCACACGGATGTATGTGTCCAGGACGGGAGATGCTGCTGTGATGGGGTTCACGCGCGGTCAGCCGTGCCCGCCGCCGATGGACGACGGCGGTGCCGTCCGCGAGGTGCTGGACCGCATCGGCGACAAGTGGAGCCTGCTGGTCGTCGGGGCGCTCCAGGACGGCCCGCTGCGGTTCGGGGAGCTGGAGAGGAAGGTCACCGGCGTCTCGCAGCGCATGCTCACGCTGACGTTGAAGCACCTCGTCGAGGACGGCCTGGTCAGCCGCACCGCCTACGCCGAGGTGCCGCCGCGGGTCGAGTACGCGGTGACCGGCCTGGGCAGGACGCTGGTGCCGTTGGTGATCGCGCTGGCCGAGTGGGCGCTGGAGCACAGCGAGGAGATCAACGCGAACCGGTCGGGCACGGGGTTCTAGGAGACGGGCCAGGTGCGCAGGGCCGTGTCGGCGATCCCCTGGAGGTCGGCGCGGCCCACCCCGCTCGCGGCCTGCACCGCGATGCCGAACCCGATCGTCATGACGTAGAGGGCGAGCTGCGCGGCGTCGGTCCCGGCCGGCAGGTCGCCCTCGTCGACGGCGCGCCGGAACCGCGTCTCCAGCAGGCGGCGGCCGTTGTTGCGCCACTCGGAGAGGATCTCGCGGGCGGGTTCGGCGGACTCGCCCGCCACCAGCGACCCCTGCACGCCCAGGCACCCGGCGGGGCTGTCGGGCTGCGTCGTGGTGCGCACGGCGCCGTCGAGGAACGCCCTCGCCACCTCGAACGCCGTCGGCTGCTCGACCGCGCGCAACCCGTAGGAGGCGGGGCCCTCGTCGTAGCGGGCGAGCGCCTTGCGGAAGAGCTCCTCCTTGTTGCCGAACGCCGCGTACATGCTGGTCTTGGTTATGCCCATCGCACCGGTCAGGTCGGCGAGGCTCGCGCCCTCGTAGCCCTGGCGCCAGAACACGAGCATGGCGGCGTGCAACGCCTCGTCCGCGTCGAAGCCCCTGGGTCTGCCGGTCACCCCGTTAGCCTACCCTTTCGGTACCGATCGGTCCGGAAGTGCTACGGTCGACTTCGGTACCGATCGGTACGGAAGTCGTGGAGGACACAGTGGATCGGTTCGAGGGCAAGACGGTGGTCGTGACCGGCGGCAGCAGCGGCATCGGCCTGGCCGCCGCCCGGCGCTTCGCGAAGGAGGGTGCGCACGTGTTCGTCACCGGCCGGCGCCAGGACGAGCTGGACGCGGCGGTGGAGCTGATCGGCGACGCCACCGCCGTGCGGGGCGACGTGGCGAGCCCGGCCGACCTGGACCGGCTCTACGACGCGGTCCGCGCCAGGGGCAGGGGAGTGGACGTGCTGTTCGCGAACGCCGGCGTGGGCGGGTTCGCGACGCTGGAGGACACGACCGAGGAGCACTTCGACCAGATCTTCGGCATCAACGTCCGCGGCACGCTGTTCAGCGTGCAGAAGGCGCTGCCGCTGCTCAACGACGGCGGCGCGGTGGTCGTGAACCTCTCGGTCCGCGGCGACGACGGCGTGGCGGCGTTCGGCACCTACTCGGCGACCAAGGCCGCGCTGCGCTCGTACGTCCGCACCTGGGCCAACGAGCTCAAGGACCGGGGCGTCCGCGTGAACGCGATCTCACCCGGCACGATCGGCACGCCCGCGTTCGACGGGCTGTCCGACGAGGCCAAGGCCGGCTTCACCGCGAAGGTGCCGATCGGCCGGATCGGGACGGCCGAGGAGGTCGCGGACGTGGTGGTGTTCCTCGCCTCGGACCAGAGCAGCTTCGTGCTCGGCGCCAACATCCACGTGGACGGCGGCGAGAAGCAGTTCTAGCCCTTCGCGAGCTCCTCGCGGATCGCGGCGGCGAACGAGTCCACATCGGACTCGGTGGTGTCCCACGAGGTCATCCACCGCACCTCGCCCGTGGCGGTGTTCCAGTCGTGGAAGCGGACCCGCTCGCGGATGCGGTCGGCGGCGTCCGGCGGCACCGTCGCGAAGATCGCGTTCGCGGCGGTGTGCTGGGTGAAGGCGAGGCCGGGCACCGGCTCCGCCTCCAGCGCGGCGCGCAGCCGGGCCGCCATCGCGTTCGCGCGGGTGGCGGTGCGCACGCCGAGGTCGTCGTCGAACAACGCCGGCAGCTGCGCCGAGACGAACCGTCACGTGGCCGTGGCCTGCTTCGAGAGCACGCTGGTGCTGGTGCTGGTGCTGGTGCTGGAGCTGGTGCTGGTGCTGGAGCGGCTGCCGGCGGCCTGGGGAACGCGCAGGCCTGACGCGGCCCGGCGGATCCTGCGCGTGGGCCTCGCCGTGCCGCCGCGGGTCAGCGCCCGTGCGGTCCCTTGCCCTGCGCCGGTCCCTTCCCGGGGTTCGGCCCCTTCGCCGGCTCCGGCGCCTTCGGCTTCTCGGCCTCGGCCTGCGGGTCGTCAGCGGCCTTCCGCAGGGCCTCGACGGGGACGGTGACGACCTGCGTCTGGATCTCGACCCTGGTCTCCGTCTGCGTCTGGGGTGAGTTCACCACCTGCACCGGCGTCTCGGTGGCCGTGGTGGTGGCCGGAGTGGTCGCCGCCGGCGCCGACTCGGCGGGTGGCGGGTTCGGCAGGGCGACGGCGGCGATGCCCACCGCGGCGAACGCGGCCAGCACGACCGGCCCGACCATCGCGCGCCGCTTGCGCAACGCCGCGACGATCTGCGTGGGCGGCTCGTCCGGCTCGCGCAACGCCCGCGCGCACTCCTCGGCACTCGGCCGGCGGCGCGGCGACAGCGACGTCATCGTCGTGAGCAGGCGCCGCAGGTTCGGCGGCAGCTCCGCGGGGATGGCGGGCCTGCGGTGCAGCCGCGCGACGGCGGCCTCGATCTCGCTGCCCTGGTACTCGCGGTGCCCGGTCAGGCACTCCAGCAGCACCAGCCCGAGCGCGTAGACGTCCACCGCGCCCGTGAGCTCCTCGCCGCGCACCTGCTCCGGCGACAGGTAGGCGGCCGTGCCGACCACCTGGTCCGGTCGCGTGAGCCGGGTCGTGTCGACGACCCTGGCCAGCCCGAAGTCGGCGAGGTGCGTGTTGCCCTCCTGGTCGAGCAGCACGTTGGACGGCTTCACGTCCCGGTGCACGACCCCCATCGCGTGCACGTAGGCGAGCGCGTCCGCGAGATCCGCGCCGATCCGCTTGACGTCCTCGACCTCCAGCGGACCCTCGACGATCCGGTGGCGCAACGTGCACCCGTCGACGAGCTGCAGGACGACGAACGGCGTGCCGCCACACGTCCCCGCGTCGTGCACCTGCACGAGCCGCGGGTGCGACAGCGACGCGAGCGTCTTGATCTCGTTGTCGAAGCGGCGCTCGTGGGAGAGCTCGGTGCCCGCCTGGAAGAGCTTGACCGCGACGTGCCGGTGGAGCCGCTTGTCCCAGGCGCGGCGCACCTCGGCCATGCCGCCTGTGCCCAGTACGTCGGCGAGCTCGTACCGGTCTGCGAGCACGAGGTCTTGGGCGGGCATGGCGGCCTTTCCGTCGTTGATCAGCTGTATGCCGTGTTCCCCTGGATCAAGATCATCAATCTTCGGCCGTTGGGGTGACAGGAGGTTTCGGTCACTGTGGTTCGCGCGTTGGGCCGGGTGGGTTGTCGGTGTGGTCCTTTTGTCGTCGGGCAGTTCCAGCGTGGGCGTGCATCGCCGGACGAGAGAAGGGCGTGCATCGCCGCTGCGCGACGATCCGCGATCGGGGCTTGGCTTCGGGGCCCTTGCGAGGCGCTGGGTCGGGCGGAAAAGGGCGGATGCTTCGCGCCCGCCCGAGCCCGAGGGGGGTAGCACCTCGCACCCAAAGTCAAGCCTCATCGCACAAGAACGGGTGGGTTCACCGGCTCTGATCGGCGTCAGGGGTGACTGCTCGCCTTCGGTGTCGCCTGGAAGTGCGGTGGTGGTATTTCTATACCGGTCCCGCTAGTGTGGCCCGGTATAGAAATACCGGTTCTGGTGAGTGGGGTTGACAGTGATCGAACTGAAGTCGCCTGCGGAGATCGAGCGCATGCACGTCACGGGGCGCTTCGTGGCCGAGGTGCTGACGGAGGTGGAGCGGATCGCGGACGTCGGGGTGAACCTGCTCGACCTGGAGCACCACGTGCGCGGCATGATCGAGCGGCGCGGTGCTGTGTCGTGCTACTGGGACTACGCGCCGTCGTTCGGTGAAGGTCCCTTCCGGAACGTCATCTGCCTGTCGGTCAACGACGCCGTGCTGCACGGGTTGCCGCACGACTACGCGTTGCGGGACGGGGACGTGCTGTCGGCGGACTTCGCGGTGATGATCGACGGGTGGGCCGCCGACTCGGCGCGGACGTTCGTCGTCGGGACTGCCGCCGAGGAGGATCTGAGGTTGATCCGGGCCACCGAGGAGGCGCTGGAAGCGGCGATCGACGCTGCGCGGCCCGGTAACCGGGTGGGGGACATCTCCGCGGCGGTGTGGGGAGTCGCGCAGGCGTACGGGTATCCGGTCAGCACCGAGTTCGGCGGGCACGGGATCGGGCGGACCATGCACGAGGACGTGCACGTGTCGAACAAGGGGAAGGCCGGGCGCGGGCTCACGCTCCGGACCGGGCTCACGCTGGCGTTGGAGCCGTGGTTCTGCCGCACCACCGACCGGATCGTGTACGACGAGGACGGGTGGACCATCCGGTCGGCCGACGGGTCGCGGACCGCGCATTCCGAGCACACGGTGGCCATCACCGACGACGGGCCCGTGGTGCTCACCCGCCGGGAGTCGGAGGGCGTGTGAGCGAGCGGCGGTGAGGTGGAGCAGGTCCACCCGTGGGCGGGCGCGGTCAGGAGCTCCTGACCGACTCCAGCAGTTTCGCCGCCACGTCGCGGAGCTTCGTGTTCGCCCGCTGGGACTGCTCCACCAGCATCTTGAACGCCTCGTCGGCGGTGCAGGCGTGCACCGCCATCAGCACGCCCTTGGCCTGTTCGATCGCGGCGCGGGACTCGATGGCGCGTTCCAGGTGCATGACCTGGCCGCGGGAGTGCGCCCAGCGCTGGGCGTTGGTGATCGTCGCGGAGGCGGACGCGGTGAACAGGCGCATCAGGCCCTCGTCGAACGGGTCGAAGGCCGTCGCGGTGTAGCTGTAGATCGTCAGGGTGCCGATGTGCTCGGCCTCGGCGTCGTCCGACGCGGGGAGGACCACCGGCACGGACAGGTACGCGCAGACGCCGGCGGCGAGGGCGGCGGCCTCGAACTCGGGCCACTCGTCGCGGTGCTCGCCGATCACCGCGCGCACGGGCGTCAGCTTGGTCGCCGACTCCAGCGACGGGCCGCGGCCGGCCTCGTGCTGGACCTCCTCGACCCGGATGAGGTCCCGGTCGGTCGCCGCCGCCATGCGCGGCCGGTCCGAGGTCTTCTCCGAGACCGTCACGGCGTCGGCGTCGGCCATGGCCCTCAACGCGGTGTCCGCGACTCGCTGCAGGGCCTCGTCGAGGGACTCCTCGCCGGTGACCGCCTCGTGCAGGTGGGCCAGCGCCTCGGCGGTCTCGTCGAGGCGTGCCAACGGATCCGGTCGATCGCCGTCCAACGACCGCACGGATCCTGCCTGCACGTAGTCCGCCATACCGCGGTGCTCCTCAGTCATGGGTGGAGTCCACGGCGCCGACTTCTTGACGCTCGCACAGCGCATAGTACGGCCACCGGCGTCCCGGGCCCGAGTCCGGCGGGCGGAAACCGGTGAGGAACCGGAGCCGGCGACGGGTTGCTGGAGTGTTCAACTTCCCGCGCCGGCACCGGCCGGTCCGCCCGAGGGCGGGCCTCCAATTGCGTACACGCGCGTGCACGACGTCCCTTCAATACCCAGGCCGCACCGAACTCAAGCCACGTGATCAACGGTCAGCGCCAGTCGGCGAACGCGGCGACGTAGGAGGCCACGCACGCGTCCGGTGTTGCGAGCGACGTCACGACGTGACCTTCGACCACGAGCGGCGGATCGAGCGGCAGCTGCCGCAGGCGGGGCGAGTCGCCGGCGAGCTGTTCGGCCGGCAGGAGCGTCCACGTCCGCGGGTCGTTCCCCACCTCGTACAGCACGGTGAGGAAGTCGCCGGACGGCGGCCGCGCCGGCGCCGCGGGGAGGGCGGCGACGATCGCGTCGAACAGCGGCGGGTCGACCTCGCGGGCGGGCAACCGGAGGCCGTCCGGGTCGAGGTCGGCGAGCGTGATCGCCGGACCGGCGAACGAATGCCGGCGGGACACCACGACGTGCAGCGGCTCGGACCACGCGGGCGTCGCCGTGACGGTCGTGCCGGTGAACGCGCCGCGGACGAGAGCCACGTCGAGCTCGCCGTTGCGGACGGCGTCGACGCGGGCGCCCACCGGGAGGTCGACCAGCTCCGGTTCGACGACGCGGTCACCCTCGCGCAGCCGGGCCAGGGCGCGGTCGAGCCGGGGCGTGACGCAGGTGGCGACGCCGATCCGCACGCTCGTGTCCAGCTCGCCCGCGACGAGCCGCACCCTGGCCGCGGCCGAGAGGGTGTCCCTGGCCGCCGCGAGCACCCGCTCGCCCGCCGGGGTCAGCCGCACGGTCCGGGACGTGCGGTCGAGCAGCCGCACGCCCAGCTCGCGCTCGAACCGCGCGATCTGCTGGCTCACGGCGGACTGCACGATCCGCAGCCGCTTCGCCGCGTTGCCGAAGTGCAGCTCCTCTGCGACCGTCACGAAGTACTGCAGCGTCCTCAGCTCCACACCCCACACCTATCACACGACGTGATCGCTGCGTTCTCGTCCTGCTCGTTGTTCGCCCACCTCACCGCCGGTGGGATGGAGGCAGAACAGCGAACGGAGAACAGACATGAGCACGTCCACCCTGGGCATCATCGGCACCGGGCCCGTCGGGGCGGGGGTCGCCCGGCGCGCCGTCGACGCGGGCCTCGCCGTCGTGCTGAGCAACTCGCGCGGCCCTGAAACGCTGACCGACCTGGTCGCGTCGTTGGGCGCCAACGCCCGTGCGGCCACTCCCGCCGAAGTCGCGCGCACGACCGAGGTGATCCTCGCCGCCGTGCCGTTCGCCGTGCACGAGCGGCTCTCCCGCGCCGAGCTCGACGGCAAGATCGTCATCGACCCGATGAACTACGTCGTGACCGAGGAGTGGCGCCGTCCCGAGCTCGACCGCGACGAGCTGACCTCCAGCGAGCTGGTGCAGCGGCACCTCTCCGGCTCGAAGGTCGTGAAGGCGTTCCACTCGATCGGCTCGCCGCAGATCAACCAGCTCCACCGCGCCCGTGGCGCCGCCGACCGCACCGCGCTCCCGCTGCACGGCGACGACCCCGTGGCCAGGAAGGAGGTCGCCGGCCTCCTCGACGCGCTCGGCTTCGACGCGGTGGACCTCGGCCCACTGGCCGGGAGCTGGCGCACCGAGCCCGGCACGCCCCTGTACGCGTCGCCCTACGTGGGCGCGCCGCCGGCGGAGCTCACCCCGGCCGAGTGGGTCGCCTGGGTGCAGGCCGCGCCGGGCGTGCCGCTGTCCGCGGCCCGGCTCGAGGAGCTGGCTGCGGCGACCGTGCGCGGGCCCGCCGGCTTCCGCTGGTGATCGGACGCCGATCCGGCTGGTCGTCCAGCAGCTGGGAAGAACCACCGCGCCGTTGCGGCGGCCGGGCGGACGTCAGCAGGGTGGGGGTGAGGCCCTTCTGCGAAAGGAATCCGCGATGACCGCACAACTCTCGGACACCGTCACCGTTCAGAAGCTGGGAGCGGGGATCGGTGCGCGGATCGACGGCGTCCGCCTCGGCGGCGACCTGTCCGCGGGCACCGTCGCCGAGGTGCGGGCGGCGTTGCTGGCCAACAAGGTCGTCTTCTTCCCCGGCCAGCACCACCTCGACGACGACGGCCAGCTCGCCTTCGCCCGCCTGCTCGGTCAGCCGACGCTCGCGCACCCGACCGTGAAGGGCGAGCAGCACGCCAACGTCCTGGCGATCGACTCGCAGCACGGCAAGGCCAACAGCTGGCACACCGACGTCACGTTCGTCGACCGCGTCCCGGCCATCAGCATCCTGCGCGCCGTGGAGCTCCCGCCCTACGGCGGCAACACGGTGTGGGCCAACACGGCCCGCGCCTACGACGAACTGCCCGAGGCGTTGAAGGCACTGGCCGACCGGCTGTGGGCGTTGCACACCAACCTCTACGACTACGCCGCCCAGGTCGACGAGACCCGCGTCGGCGGCGTCGACGTGAAGGAGCAGACCTACCGCGACGAGTTCGAGTCGCTGCGCTACGAGACCGAGCACCCGGTGGTGCACGTGCACCCGGAGACCGGCGAGCGCGCGTTGCTGCTGGGGCACTTCGTGAAGCGGATCGTGGGTGTGGGCACGACCGAGTCGCGGGCGATCTTCGACCTGCTGCAGGCCCGCATCACGCGGCTGGAGAACACCGTGCGCTGGCAGTGGTCGGACGGCGACGTGGCGATCTGGGACAACCGCGCCACCCAGCACTACGGGGTGGCGGACTACGACGACGTGCGGCGGCGGCTGAACCGGATCACGATCGCCGGGGAGGTGCCGGTGAGCGTCGAGGGAGTGGCGAGCACGACGGTCGTGGGGGACGCGGCGCACTTCTCCGCGATCTGACGGGACGCGCCCGGTGGTCCGGCTCCGCGAGGAACCGGACCACCAGGCAGCCGATCCTCTAGCGGAGCGCGGCCTCGATCGCCTCGACCACCGCGGCGTCCTCGGGCTCCGTGCGCGGCCGGAACCGGGCGAGCACCTCGCCGTCGCGCGACACGAGGAACTTCTCGAAGTTCCACTGCACGTCGCCCGCGGTGCCGTCGGCGTCGGGGTGGCCGACCAGCTCCCGGTAGACGGCGTGCCGGCCGGGGCCGTTGACCTCGACCTTCTCGTACAGCGGGAACGACACGCCGTACGTGGCCGAGCAGAACTCGGCGATCTCCTCGGAGGTGCCCGGCTCCTGGCCCTTGAACTGGTTGCAGGGGAAGCCGGCCACGGTGAAGCCCTGCGCGCCGTACTTCTCCTGGAGCCGCTCCAGGCCGGCGTACTGCGGGGTGTAGCCGCAGCGCGAGGCCACGTTCACCACGAGCGCCACCTTGCCGCGCAACGCGCTCAGGTCGCCGGGTTCGCCCGCGAGAGTGCTGACCGGGATGTCGTGGATCGCCATGGCACCAACGTACGTCACCGCCCGTGGATCACGGCCAGCGCGTGCTCGCGGGCCGGGGCGCTCAGCGTGGAGTTGAGCTCCTCGAACAGCGCCTCCGCCGTCACGCCGTTCCAGCCCGGCGGCAGCAGCGCCAGCGGGAGGCCGGGATCGCTGTAGGGCAGGCGCCGCCACCGGGTCAGCATCGGCACGTAGGTCCGGAACGCGTGCGCGGGGGAGGCGGGGGCGGAGCTGGCGTCGGGACGGTGGCGGCGCAGGAAGTCCGCGTACAGGTCGGCCAGCTCGTCGAGGTCCCACCACGCGCGCACCTTCGAGCGCAGGTCGCCGAACCCGAAGTGCCGGCCGGTGAACAGGTCGACGTACTCGGCCAGGCCGCGGCGTTCCAGGGTGCGGCGGGCCTCGCCCGCCAGGTTGCCCGGCGCCACCCACACGCCCGGTGCCGCCGTGCCGAAGCCGAGCTGGGTCAGGCCGGTGCGCAACGCGTGGCGCTTCTCGCGTTCGGACTCCGGCACCGAGAACACGACCATCAGCCAGCCGTCCTCGACGGTCGCGCGGCGGCGTTCGAAGATCCGCGTGTCGCCCTCGGCGAGGGTCTCCAGGGTGGACTCCGCGAGCGCGTACCCGGCGGCGCCGTCGCGGCGGTCGGCCACGACCACGCCCCGGCGCTTCAGGCGCGAGATCGACGACCGGACGGCCTGGCCCTCCACGCCCAGCTCCGCCATCAGCTGCACGACGGACGCGACGGACAGCCAGTTGTCCTCGCCGCGCGCGTAGAGGCCGAAGAGCGTGGTGATGAGCGGGCCGAGCCGGTCGCGCCCGGACTGGGCGACCTCCACGTCAGCGTTCACCGCGAGGTTCAGCGCCCTCTCCCTTCCCCGGCGAGATCCGTCAGGGTGACAGTGTTGCGCAGCTCGCCGAGCCCGCTGACGCGAGTCACCACCAGGTCGCCGTCGCGCAGGAAGACCTGCGGCTCGCGGGCGTTGCCGACGCCGCTCGGGGTGCCGGTGAGGACCACGTCCCCGGCGCGCAGGGTCATGCCGGAGCTCAGCTCGGCGATGATCCGGGCGAACGAGAACGCCATCTGCGCGCTCGACGCGTCCTGCAGCAGCACGCCGTTGACCTCGCACCGCACCCGCAGATCCGCCGGGTCGACCGAGTCGGCGGTCGTGATCCACGGACCGAGCGGCATGGTGCCGTCGATGCTCTTGCCCTTGAGCCACTGCCCGCCGTGCGCGCGTTGCAGGTCGCGCTGCGAGACGTCGTTGGCGACGAGGAACCCGAACACGTGGTCCAGGGCCTTCTCCTCGGGGATCGACCGGCCGTCCCGCCCGATGACCAGGGCGATCTCGGCCTCGTAGTCCCACTTCTGCGACAACGACGGGTCGTAGGAGATGTCGTCGAACGGGCCGATGACCGTGTCCGGGCCCTTGGTGAAGAACGTCGGGCGTTCCGGCAGCGACGCCGGCTCCTGTCCGCCGCGCCTGCCCTTGAGCTCCTCGAAGTGGTCGAGGTAGTTCCAGCCGGTGCACAAAACGTCGCGGTTGAACCGCCGCAGCGGCGACTCCAGCCGGACCTCCGCCAACGGCAGGACCTCGCCGGGTTCCCCGGCCGGTCCGCCGCGCACGACGTCGTCGACGGTCGTGGACAGCAGCGCGACCGTCTCCTCGGCGGAGTCCACGACACCGGCCCGGCGCACGCCGCCGACCGTCACAGAGGCGAGCTTCACTATTGCGCCCTCATTTCGCAGATCATGAAAACGCTAGTTCTGAATCGGTGTGACCAGCCGGTCGTCCGGGATGACGGCGACGCCGAGGATCTCGATCAGCGCCTCCGGCTGCCACAGCGCGGTGCAGCCGATGCCCGCCATGGCCGGGTAGACGGGGCCGGCGAGCTCGCGCCACACCTTCCCGATCTCCCTGCCGTGCGCCTGGTAGTCCGGGATGTCGGTGAGGTAGATCGTGATGCTGACCAGGTCTTCCGGCACGCCACCAGCCGTGCGCAACGTCGTCAGCACGTTGCCGAACGCCTGGCGGAACTGCTCGACGATGCCGCCGGGAACGATCTTCATGTCGGCGTCGAGGGCGGTCTGGCCGCCCAGGTGCAGCGTGGTGCCCGCGAGCGTGCCGTGAGAGTAGCCGCTCGGGGCGGGCAGGCTGGCGGGGTTCACCGCTAGAGGCCTCATGCGTATTGACAATATCTGACGGCAGTGAAGAATGCGATATATGGAGCCTGACCTCAGCAAGTACCGGCTCGAAGGCGACAACTCGGTGTACCGGCTGCCCAGCGGGATCGTCGCCCCGGTCGTGACGCGCGGCGGCGCCGAGAACCCGGACACCGCGGACTCCGGCGGCGCGGTCCGGATCTCGGGCGTGAGCATCCAGCACACCCCGGCCACCCGGCTGTGGTTCGGCAAGGTCACCAACGAGCCGGGCTACCGCTCGGTGACCCACCACCACGGCGAGGCCGAGACCGGCGGCTACGTGCTGTCCGGCCGGGCGCGGATCTACTTCGGCGAGAAGTTCGAGGACTACGTCGACATGGAGGAGGGCGACTGGGTGTTCGTGCCGCCGTTCATGCCGCACATCGAGTGCAACCTCGACCGGAACAGGTCGCTCACGTGGATGACCACGCGGACTCCGGAGAACATCGTCGTGAACCTCGACGACGTGCCGGACTCCGACCTGCGCGACTGGCTGACCCGATGACGGCCGGGACGGTCACCTCCGAGGTCTTCACGGCGGCCGTCACCCTGACGCCCACGGCGCCGCAGCACTTCGACCTGGCCTTCACCGCCGTCACCCAGCCCTGCCCGTGGCCCAAGGCGTACGGGGGAGACCTGGTCGCCGCGGCGGCGGCCGCGGCGATGCGTTCGGTGACCGACGGCAAGACGCTGCACTCCATGCACAGCTACTTCCTGCGCCCGGCCGACATCGGCGCCGAGGTGCGCTACGAGGTGGAGGTGCTGCGCGACGGCCGCGGTTACAGCACCCGGCAGGTCCGCGGCTACCAGAACGGCAAGCCCCTCTACGCCTGCCTCGCCAACTTCGCCGCCGGGGAACCGGGCGGCAGCTTCCAGACCCTCGCCGAGTCCGTGCCGGACCCGGAATCCCTGCCCAGCACGGCGGAGCACCTCGCCGGGCGCACCGGCGGCACGATGACCGGGGAGTCGAAGGCCTACTGGTCCGGCGGCCGCGGCTTCGACATGCGGCACGTGCCCGGTCCCGTGTACCTGGCGGTCGACGGCGGGAAGGTCCCGCACCAGGCGGTGTGGATCAAGCCGTTCGACCCGCTGCGCCCCGTCGAGGGCCTGACCGACGCGCAACGCGACCTCGCCGCGCTGGCCTACGTCTGCGACTACACGATCCTCGAACCCGTCCTGCGCGTGCTCGACCTGCCGTGGGCGCGCCCCGGCCTGGTCACCGCGAGCCTCGACCACGCCATGTGGTTCCACCGCGCGGGCCCGGTCGGCGACTGGCTGCTCTACGCGCAGGACGCGGTCGCCGCCGACGCGGGCCGCGGACTGGGACACGGTCGCTTCTTCACCCGCGACGGCGTCCACCTCGCCACCGCCGCCCAGGAGGGCATGATCCGCGCTTCCTGACCCGCCGCCCGCGGAAGGACTCACCGATGGACACCTTCGCCCGCGACCACCTGCCCCCCGCCGCGCTGTGGCCGGCGATCGAGTTCACCACGCCGGAGCTGACCTACCCGGACCGCCTCAACGCCGCCGTGGAGCTGGTCGACGTCCCGGCGGCGGCGTTCGGCGCCGACCGCCCCGCCCTGCGGACACCGGCCGGGGAGGTCTGGTCCTACGGCGAGCTGCGGACCCGGTCGAACCAGGTGGCGCGGGTGCTGGTCGAGGACCTCGGTCTCGTTCCGGGGCACCGGGTCCTGCTGCGCTCGCCCAACAACCCGTGGACCGTCGCCGCGTGGCTCGGCGTGCTGAAGGCGGGCGGGATCGTCGTGACGACGATGGCCGCGCTGCGGGCCCGCGAGCTCACGCCGGTCCTGGAACGGACCCGTCCGGCGCTGGCGTTGGCGGACCGGCGCTTCACGGCGGACGTCCGCGCGTTCCCCGCGCTGACGGTGGTGGACTACGAGGACCTCGCCGTCCGCGCCTTGCTGAAGCCGGGGGAGTTCACCGCCGTCGACACGGCCGCGGACGACGTGGCGCTGCTGGCGCCCACGTCCGGCAGCACCGGAGCGCCGAAGATCACCGCGCACTTCCACCGCGACGTCCTGTCGATCGACAACACGTTCGGCCGGCACGTGCTGAAGCTGACGCCGGACGACCTGGTGGCCTGCACTGCGCCGTTCGCGTTCACGTTCGGGCTGGGCATGCTCGTCGTCTTCCCGTTGCGGGCCGGTGCCTGCTCGCTGCTGACCGAGGCCGCGACGCCGTTGCAGCTCGCGGACCTCGTGGCGGAGCACGGGGTCACGGTGCTGGCGACGGCGCCGACCGCGTACAAGGCGATCCTGCGCGCCGGCGTGGAGGAGAAGCTGCGCGGGCTGCGCGGCGCGGTGTCGGCCGGCGAGCACATCCCGCGCGAGACCTGGGAACGGCTGCACGACCGGCTCGGGCTGCGGGTGATCGACGGCATCGGCGCCACGGAGCTGCTGCACATCTTCATCTCCGCCGCCGGTGACGACATCCGCCCCGGCGCCACGGGAAAGCCGGTGCCGGGCTACCGCGCCACGATCCTCGACCCCGACGGTGTCGAGCTCGGGCCGGGTGAGCCGGGACGGCTCGGCGTGATCGGCCCGGTCGGCTGCCGCTACCTCGACGACGAGCGGCAGGAGGACTACGTGGTGAGCGGCTGGAACGTCACCGGCGACGTCTTCCACCGCGACGAGGACGGCTACTTCCACTACCACGCCCGCAGCGACCACATGATCGTCTCGTCCGGCTACAACATCGGCGGGCCCGAGGTCGAGGAGGCCGTCGACACGCACCCCGACGTGCTGGAGTCCGCCGTCGTCGCGAAGCCCGACGACGAACGCGGGTCGGTCGTGTGCGCGTTCGTGGTGCTGCGCGAGGGCGTTGTCGGCGACGCGGCCAAGGCGAAGGAGATCCAGGACCACGTGAAGCGGACCATCGCGCCCTACAAGTACCCGCGCGAGGTCCGGTTCCTGACCTCGTTGCCGCGCAACGCGAGCGGCAAGCTGCAGCGGTTCGCGCTCCGCGAGGTCGTGCGGGACGAAGGCGTCCGGAACGAGGGCGGGGTGACCGCGTGAGGATCGCGATCGTCGGCGGTGGCCCGGGAGGCCTCTACCTCGCCGCGTTGATGAAGCAGCTCGACCCCGCGCACGACGTGACCGTCTGGGAGCGGGACGCGCCGGACGTCACGTTCGGGTTCGGCGTGGTGTTCTCCGACGAGACCCTCGGCGGCATCGAGAACGCCGACCCGGAGTTCGCCGCGGCGATGTCGCGCCGGTTCGCGCGGTGGACGGACATCGACATCCACCACCGCGGCGAGACGCACACCGTGGGCGGGCAGGGGTTCGCGGCGATGAGCCGCAAGGAGCTGCTCGGCCTGCTGCAGCAGCGGTGCCACGACCTCGGCGTGACCGTGCACTTCTCCACCGCGGCACCTCCGGTGGACCTGCTGCGCTCGTCGCACGACCTGGTCGTCGGCGCGGACGGCGTCAACTCGGTGGTCCGGCAGTCCTGCCAGGACGTCTTCCGGCCGGCGCTCGACCGCCGGCACAACAAGTACATGTGGCTCGGTACCGACCTCGTGTTCGAGGCGTTCCAGTTCTTCGTCAAGGACACCGAGTGGGGGACCGTGCAGGTGCACGGCTATCCCTACTCCGACACCGGGTCCACGTTCATCGTCGAGATGCACGAGGACGTCTGGCGGCGCGCCGGCTTCGACACCGCCGGGGAGTTCCCGCCGGGCGCGTCCGACGAGTCCGCCGTCGCGCGGATCCGCACGCTGTTCGCGGACGAGCTGGCCGGGCACGAGGTGTTCGCCAACAACTCCAAGTGGCTCAGCTTCACGACCGTGCGCAACGAGCGCTGGCACCACGGCAACCTCGTGCTCGTCGGCGACGCCGCGCACACCGCGCACTTCTCGATCGGCTCCGGCACCAAGCTCGCGATGGAGGACTCGCTCGCCCTCGCCGCGTGCCTGCACGAGCACCGCGACGTCGAGGCCGCCCTGACCGCCTACGAGGCGGAACGCCGTCCCGTCGTCGAGTCGACGCAACGGGCCGCGCAGGCGTCGCTGGAGTGGTTCGAGAACATCGGCATGTACTCGGGCCAGGAGCCGACCCGGTTCTGCTTCAACCTGCTGACCCGGTCGCGCCGCATCACCTACGACAACCTCCGCACCCGGGACGCGGAGTTCGCCGACCGCGTCGACGCCGCTTTCGCGTCCTCGCAGGGACTTCCGGACGTCGTCCCGGCGATGTTCCAGCCGTTCCGGCTCGGCGGGCTGGAGCTGAAGAACCGGGTGGTCGTCTCGCCGATGGACATGTACTCGGCGGTCGACGGCGTGCCGGGCGACTTCCACCTCGTGCACCTGGGGTCCAAGGCGATGGGCGGCGCGGGCCTGGTGATGACCGAGATGGTGTGCGTGTCGCCCGAGGGCCGCATCACACCCGGCTGCACCGGCCTGTGGAACGACGGACAGCGCGACTCGTGGGAACGCATCGTGTCGTTCGTGCACTCGCGCAGCACCGCCCGGATCGGGTTGCAGCTGGGGCATTCCGGCCGCAAGGGGTCGACGCGGCTGATGTGGGAGGGCATGGACGAGCCGCTGCCGACCGGCGGCTGGGACGTCGTGGGCCCGTCCGCCCTGCCGTACGGGCCGGGTTCTCCCGTGCCGGCGGAGCTCGACCGCGCGTCGCTGGACCGGATCACCGCCGAGTTCACCGCCGCCGCCCGGCGCGGTGCCCAGGCGGGGTTCGACCTGCTCGAACTGCACTGCGCGCACGGGTACCTGCTGTCGTCGTTCCTCTCGCCGGTCGCCAACCGGCGGACCGACTCCTACGGCGGCTCGGTGGAGAACAGGGTGCGGTTCCCGTTGGAGGTCTTCGACGCCGTGCGCGCCGTGTGGCCCGCTGAACGGCCGATGATCGTGCGCATCTCCGCGACCGACTGGGTGCCCGACGGCAACACCGGGCACGACGCCGTGGAGATCGCCCGTGCCTTCACCGCCCACGGCGCGGACGCGATCGACGTCTCCACCGGCCAGGTGACGGCGGCGGAACGCCCGGCGTACGGCCGCTCGTACCAGACGCCGTTCGCCGACCGGATCCGCCACGAGGTGCCGGGCGCGGCCGTCATCGCCGTCGGGGCCATCGCCTCCTACGACGACGTGAACTCGATCCTGCTGGCGGGCCGCGCCGACCTGTGCGCGCTCGGCCGCACGCACCTCTACGACCCGCACTGGACCCTGCACGCCGCCGCCGACCAGGGTTTCGCGGCCGCGGAGTGGCCCGTGCAGTACCGGGCGGGCAGCCGCAAACCGCCGTCGTCGCGCACGGACGCGATCCGGCCTCGGTTGTCGTTGCTGCGGGCGGAGGAGCCGGACCAGGCGGTGCACGTGCGCTGGAAGCCCGGCACCGCACCGGTGTGAGTCCCGGCCGGACCTCAGTGAGGGCCGGCCGCCGAGGAGTTGTCGTAGGTGCCGGGGCCGGGGCGGTACGGGTAGCGGCCTCGCTTCCTGCCGCGCCGGACCCGGCGGCCCAGCAGCGTTCCGACCGCGAGGAGCACCAGGACGGCCAGGAGCAGTCCGCCGCCGAGGAGGAGAAGAACCGTTCCCATCGTCATCAGGCGAGCTTAGCCACCAGGACCGGTTCGACACCGCTCAGTCGTCCGGGTGCAGGCCGGGTCCGTGCTCGGCGTGCGGCGCGATCGGCGTGGGGCTCAACGCGGTCTCGTCCTCGCCCTCCTCCAGCAACGTCGCCGCGGGACCGACGACCCGCACGTCCGGGTTCCCGACCACCGCGTGGTCCTTGTCGTCGTAGGCGAAACGGGCCAGCACGCTGCGCATCGCCTCGATCCGGGCCCGCTTCTTGTCGTTGCTCTTCACCACCGTCCACGGCGCGATCCCGGTGTCCGTGGCGCGCAGCATCGCGACCTTCGCCTCGGTGTAGTCGTCCCAGCGGTCGAGCGACTTGATGTCGTTGGGGCTGAGCTTCCACTGGCGCACCGGGTCGATCTGCCGGATGACGAACCGGGTGCGCTGTTCGTTGCGGGACACCGAGAACCAGAACTTCACGAGCAGCACGCCGTCGTCGACGAGCATCCGCTCGAACACCGGCGCCTGCCGCATGAACAGGTCGTACTGGTCCTGCGTGCAGTAGCCCATGACGTGCTCGACGACGGCGCGGTTGTACCAGGAGCGGTCGAACAGCACGATCTCGCCGGCGGTCGGCAGTTCGCGGACGTAGCGCTGGAAGTACCACTCGCCGAGCTCGCGTTCGCTCGGCTTCTCCAGGGCGACGGTCCGCGCGCCGCGCGGGTCGAGGTTCTCGGTGAACCTCTTGATGGTGCCGCCCTTGCCGGCGGCGTCGCGGCCCTCGAACAGGATGACGAGCCGTTGCCCGGTGTCGCGCACCCAGTGCTGGAGCTTGAGCAGCTCGATCTGGAGCAGGCGCTTGAGCCGGTCGTACTCGGGGCGGGACATCCGTTCGGTGAACGGGTAGTTCTCCCGCCAGGTGGTCACTTCCCGGCCCTCGGCGTCGAGCAGCACCGGCTCGTCGTTGTCCGGGAACCTGGCGGTGTAGCCCTCGACGAGCAGGTCAGGGGAATCGAGAGTCACGTCGGTCACGAAATCGTACATACCCGACGTAACGGTGGGAAAAACCGAGTTCGTGCCGACGGCTCGCGGGGTATTCCTCCGTGGATGAGCGCGGTGGAAGAACGCCTGGGGAGGGCGATCCTGGAACTGGCCGGGGCACGGGGTCCGGCCAAGTCGATCTGCCCGTCGGAGGCCGCCCGCGCCGTGGGGGACGACGACTGGCGCGACCTGATGGAACCGGCACGCGCCATCGCCCGTGAGCTCGCCGCGCAGGGCCGTGTCGTGGTGACGAGCGGGGGAGAAGTGCTGTCGCCGCGGCAGGAGTGGCGCGGGCCGATCCGGATCAGTGCGGCGCCCACGGGGTGAGCGCCGCACCGGGGGTCACAGCGCGCCGATCGCCTCGCACGCCTTGCGCACGCCCTCGCCGTAGGCCGGGTCCGCCTGGCCGCAGTGGAAGACGTGCTTCTCGACGGTCTCCCTGCGCGCGCCCTTGATGGCCCGCGCGGTGTTCTCGAACAACGCCTGCTGCTGCTCGCCCGTCATCAGCCGGAAGAGGTTGCCGGGCTGTTCGAAGTAGTTGTCGTCGTCCTCGCGGAAGTCGAACCGGTCCGCCACCGCGCCGACGGCCTGCGCGGGCTCGGCGTGCGCGGGTTGCTCGGCCCAGCGGCCGAAGTTGTTCGGCTGGATGCCCGGGACACCGCCCTGGTTGCCGTCGACGCGCATCGCGCCGTCGCGGTGGTAGGAGTTGACCTGCCGCGCGCCGTTCGGGTGGTTGACCGGGATCTGGTGGTGGTTCACGCCGAGGCGGTAGCGGGCCGCGTCACCGTAGGAGAAGAGCCTGCCCTGCAACATCTTGTCCGGGCTCAGCGAGATGCCCGGCACGACGTTCGCCGGGGTGAACGCCACCTGCTCGACGTCGGCGAAGTAGTTGTCCGGGTTGCGGTCGAGCCGCATCTCGCCGGCCTCGACGAGCGGGTAGTCCTCCTTGCTCCACACCTTCGTGAGGTCGAACGGGTGGAAGCGGTACCCGGCGGCGTCGGCCTCGGGCATCACCTGGAGGTAGAGCGTCCACGCGGGGTGCTCGCCGCGTTCGATCGCGTCGTAGAGGTCGCGCTGGTGCGACTCGCGGTCGCGGCCGATCAGCTCGCCGGCCTGCTCGTCGGTCAGGTTCTCGATGCCCTGCCGGGTGCGGAAGTGGAACTTGACCCAGTGCCGCACGCCAGCGGCGTTGATCATGCTGTAGGTGTGCGAGCCGAACCCGTGCATGTGCCGGTACGAGCGCGGGATGCCCCGGTCGCTCATCACGATCGTCACCTGGTGCAGCGCCTCCGGCAGGTTCGTCCAGAAGCCCCAGTTGTTCTCCGGGTCGCGCAGGTTGGTGCGGGGGTCGCGCTTCACGGCGTGCGCGAGGTCGGGGAACTTCAGCGGGTCGCGGAAGAAGAAGACCGGCGTGTTGTTGCCGACCACGTCCCAGTTGCCCTCGCTCGTGTAGAAGCGGGTCGCGAAGCCGCGGATGTCCCGCTCGGCGTCGGCGGCACCGCGTTCGCCCGCCACCGTCGAGAAGCGCGTGAACATCTCGCACTGGTTGCCGGCCGCGCTGAACAACGCGGCACTCGTGTACGCCGTGAGGTCGCCGGTGACGGTGAACGTGCCGAACGCGCCGGAGCCCTTCGCGTGCATCCGCCGCTCGGGGATGACCTCGCGGTCGAAGTGGGCGAGCTTCTCCAGCAGCCACAGGTCCTGGAGCAGCACCGGGCCGCGGGCGCCCGCGGTGAGGCTGTTCTGGTTGTCGGCGACCGGGGCGCCGGCGGCCGTGGTCAGCGGCTTGGTGTTGTCTTCGAACGACATCAGGTGAACTTCTCCGATCGGTGAACGCCGGACCTGCACTCCGGGCACAGCCCCCAGTGCAGGACCTCGGACTCGTCGACGCGGAAGCCGTGCGTCCGCGGGTACGTCGGTGGTGCCGGGTCGCCCGCCCGCTCGACGTCGGCCACCGCGCCACAACCCCGGCACACCAGGTGGTCGTGGTCGTGGCGGCGCAGCTCGAAGCGGGCCCGCTGGCCGGTCTCGAGCCTGCGCACCAGCCGGGCCTGCGCCAGCGCGGTCAGCACGTCGTAGAGCGCCTGCGTGGAGACGGACCCGAGCTCCTCGCGGACGACCCGGCCGAGCTGCTCGACGTCGGCGTGCGGGTGGAGCTCCAGGGCCGCCAGCACGGCGACCCGCTGCTTGGTGACCCTCAGCGAGGCGCCGCGCAGGGCGGCGACCGCGTCGTCGGCGGGCAAGTGCGCCTCCTCGGGGGCGGGTTTTCCTTCGGCACCAGATAGTTAGGACTCCTAGCGAGACTGTGTCATGCTGGGCGCGTTCGGGGCAAGTAGTCCGGATCAGTTCAAGAAAACGAGGGTCTTCCGGTGCGCTCGGTGGTCATCCAGCACGTTGCGTTCGAAGGGCCGGGTCTCGTCACGCCGGCGTTGTTCGCGGTGGGGAGCACGGTGTCCGTGGTCCGCGCCGACCTCGGCGACGAGCTGCCCGCGGCCGCGCAGCTCGACGTGCTCGTCGTGATGGGCGGGCCGATGGGCGCACTCGACGACGACGAGCACCCGCACCTGGCCGCGGAGCGGGAGCTGATCGCGGACTGCGTGCGGCTCGGCAAACCGGTCCTCGGGATCTGCCTGGGCGCCCAGCTGCTCGCCGCCGCGCTCGGGGCGGCCGTGCACCGCGGTCCGGTCGCGGAGATCGGCGCCGGCACGGTGGAGATCATCGCGGCCGACGACCCGGTGTTCTCGCCGTCGGGGCCGCGGATCCCGGTGGTGCACTGGCACGAGGACACGTTCGACCTGCCCGCCGGGGCGCGGCTGCTGGCCCGGTCCGGCCTCTACGCGCACCAGGCCTTCCGGGTGGGCGCCGCCTACGGGCTCCAGTTCCACGTCGAGATCGGCGCGCAGGAGCTGTGGGAGATCACGCCGCACCTCCCGCCCGACCACAAGATCGCGCTCGCCGAGGTCGACGAGGTGGAGTCCGAGGGCGTGCGCGTGCTGGCGCGGTGGGCCGCCTTCGCGGCCGCCGTGGTGGAGGGGAACCGATGAGCGGCGGACGCGTGCTGACGGTGTCCACCGGCGCGGTGCGGCAGCTGTCGTGGCGCGGACGCACCGTGCCGACGGCCATCGCGAAGACGCCCGTGCTGGGACGGGTCGACGTCGGCGCGCTCGGGCTCGCCGGGGACGAGCAGGGCGACCGGGACAACCACGGCGGGCCGGACAAGGCGGTCCTGCTCTACGCGAGCGAGCACTACGCGGCCTGGGCCGACGAGGTCGGCGAGCTGGCCACGCCCGCGTTCGGCGAGAACCTGACCACGTCAGGACTCCTGGAGACCGATCTCGTGATCGGCGCCGTCTACGCCGTGGGGTCGGCGCTGCTCCAGGTGAGCCAGCCGCGGCGGCCCTGCTACAAGCTCGCCGCCCGGCACGACGTCGCGGACCTGGCCGTGCGGACCCAGCGCACCGGCCGCACGGGCGTCTACCTCCGGGTGCTCAAGCCGGGGCGGCTCGGCGCGGGCGACGAGATCGTCCTCGCCCGCAGGCCCCTGCACGGCATCACCGCCGCCGAGGTGCACCGCGTGGTCAACCTCGACCGCGACGACCTCCCCGCGGCCCGGCGCCTGCTCGACCACCCCGGCGTGCTGCCCGAGTCGTGGGCGAGGACGCTGGGCCGTCGCTTCGACGGCCACTTGGAGGACCAGGCAGCGCGCCTGCACGGCTGAGAGCCGGGGGTCAGGGGGCGGCGCGCTGCCTGCGCCGGCCGGCGGGGGCGTCCGCCGGTTCGTGCTCGGGGCAGTCCGTCCGCAGCTGCGCCAGCGGCAGCGGTATGCGCAGCAGGTGGCAGTGGTGCGGCACGGCCGGGTCCGGGTGCTCGTCGCGGCCGAAGAACCGGCACGTCGTGCACGTGTGCGTCACGCTCACCACGCCCGTGCGGTGCAGGTCCCCGATCACCCGCAGCAGGGTGTGCAGCGTCGTCGCCCGGTCCGCCTCGGGGATCCCGGCGAGCGCGGACGTCAGCGGATCGTCCCAAGAGGACAGTCCGCGGGCGACCTCCGCGCCCGTGGCGGTGAGTGAGAGCACCCGGCGGCGGCCGTCCGTGCCGGGGGAGCGGGTCACGAGTCCCTTGCGCTCCAACGCCGTCACGGCGTCGGACATCGTCGGCGTCGTCACGTCGAACTCCGCGGCGAGCGCGGCCACCTCGTGCCGCGCCTGCGGGTGCAGCGCGAGCGCCAGCACCGCCTGCTGCTGCAACGGCGACAGCCCGTGCTCCCTCGCTGTGCGCTGCGCCAGTGACCGCATGCCGTGCCCGAGCCGCTCGAGCGCGTCGGCCAGCCGCCGGTCGAGACCGGCCGTGCCGTCGGTGTCAGTCATGCGATCCGCCTCGCCAGTAAGGACTCCCCACGGTGATGGTACGTCCTCGCGGCGATGAGACGTGGGTCACCAGTCGAAAAAGTTGGTAGGAGTCCTACCTAATTTGTGGCAGACTCGAACTCGCCCCGCCGGGGAGATCCCCTCGGCAGTCCTCCCCGATCGAAGGAAGCGACATGACCTCTCCCGAACAGCCGCCACCGGGCTACACCCACGACGACCCGGACCTGGCGCCGTCGCCCGTCACGACCGGCGACCTCGAGGGCCTGCTCGCGAGCGTCCTCTTCGGACCGGCCGACCAGGAGGCGCTGCGCACCGCCGGTGAGATCCTCAGTGGACAGATCGACGCGATCCTCGACGTCTGGTACGGCTTCGTCGGCTCGCACCCGCACCTGGTGGCGTACTTCTCCACCCCGGACGGCGCGCCGATCGCCGACTACCTCGCACGGGTCCGCGCCCGCTTCGGCCGCTGGATCGTCGACACCTGCACCCGCCCGTACGACGAGCGGTGGCTGGCCTACCAGCACGAGATCGCGCTGCGGCACACCGAGCCGCACAAGAACGAGACCGACGACGCCGACTCGGTGCCGCACATCCCGCTGCGCCACATCATCGCGTTCATCTACCCGATCACCGCGACGATCCGGCCGTTCCTGGCCGCCGGCGGGCACTCCGACGAGGAGGTGGACGCCATGCACCAGGCCTGGTTCAAGGCGGTCACCCTCCAGGTCGCGCTGTGGTCGCAGCCCTACGCCGGACGGGCGTGGTGACGTCGTGAGCCCGCTGCTGTCCCCGCCGAGCGGCCTGCTGTCGCCCGCGCCGCCCTGGGAGACGACGGCCTGGTTCAACAGCGACCCGCTGGACCTCGGCCGGCTCCGCGGCCGCGTGGTCGTGCTGGAGGCGTTCCAGATGCTGTGCCCCGGCTGCGTGACCCACGCCCTCCCGCAGGCCACGCGCCTCGCGCGGACGTTCGGCGACGAGCTCGCCGTCGTCGGCCTGCACACGGTGTTCGAACACCACAAGGCGATGACCCCGGTCAGCCTCAAGGCGTTCCTGCACGAGTACCGCATCACCTTCCCGGTCGGTGTCGACGCCCCCGGTGACGAGCACCCGACGCCGGTCACGTTCGGCCGCTACCGCATGCGGGGCACGCCCACCACGGTGCTCATCGACCGCGACGGCGTGCTGCGCGCCCAGAAGTTCGGCGCCGTCGACGACATGGCACTCGCCTCCGCCGTCACCAGGCTGCTGGACGGCACGGCGCCCTCGCCCGTGGACGCGATCGGCGGCACCGCGGCTGCGGGCGCGTGCTCGATCGACGGCACCTGCGCCTGATCCACACCCCCGCCCAAGACCCGCAACACCCCTCATCACCAAGGAAGAAGAGAACAACCATGTCCCGCATCGACCTCACCAACCCCGACCAGGTCACCGACGAGCGCGCCGAGACCCTCGCCGAGATCAAGGGCGCCTTCGGCCTGGTGCCGAACATGTTCAAGGCGGTCGCGAACTCCCCGGCCGCGCTGCGCAGCATGTGGGCCCAGTTCGGCGCCCTCGGCGGCGGCGCGCTCGGCGCCAAGGTCGGCGAGCAGATCGCGGTGGCCGTCGCGGACCGGAACCGCTGCGACTACTGCCTGTCCGCGCACACCATGCTCGGCAAGAAGGCCGGTGCCACGGCCGAGGAGATGAGCAACGCGCAGAGCGGCAGGTCGGACGACCCGCGCACCGCCGCGATCCTCACCCTGGCCACCGCTCTCGTCGAGCACCGCGGCCAGATCGGCGACGCCGAGGTCCAGGCGGCCAAGGACGCCGGGCTGACCCAGGAGGAGATCGTCGAGACGGTCGCGCACGTGGCGCTCAACGTGTTCACGAACTACATCAACGTGGCGCTCGACGTCCCGGTGGACTTCACCCGCGTGTCGCTCACCCGCTGAGCCGTCCGGACGAGGGGCCCGGCATGCTGGCGGTCCGGCAGGACTGCCGCAACCGGGCTCTCGGCCGAAAGTACGAGATGCGCTCCTGGGCTTTCCCGCCCGCTCCGACCCGGTCCTACCGTCGTGATCATGACTACTGCAACGGGCAGGGCCCTGCCGCCGAAGACCGTCAACGCCGCGTTCGCGGGGTTCCTCGTGTCCTGCGTCTTCGCGGTGACGTCCATCGGTGTCCTGGTGGGCACGCGCGACGAGCTCGTCGACGCCCTGCGGGCGTCGGGCACGCGGATGACCGAGGAGCAGCTGCAGAGCGCCGCCACCATCACCCAGTACACGTTCGCCGGCATCGCGCTGGTGATCGCGCTGGTGCAGCTGTGGCTCGCGTTCAAGCTCCGCTCGGGCCGCAACTGGGCGCGGATCCTGCTGAGCGCGTTCACCGCTCTCCAGATCGTCAGCCTGTTCGTCGGCGAGGGAACCGCGACGCTGCCCGCGTACGGCGGCGCCCTGGTGGCCGGGCTGGCGGTGGTGGCGAGCTGGCTCCCGGCGTCCAACGCCTACTTCGAGACCGTCAAGAAGGCGCGGTAGCGGAGAATGCCCGCATGACCGCAGAGGGAACGACGGCGCGGCGCGGCGTGTTCGTCGCCGAGGTCGCGGTGCTCGTCGTCGCGGTCGTCGTGGACCTGGTGCTGGCGACCCGCGGGGACGCGCCGCGGGGTGTGCTGGGGCCGTTGCTCACCACCATCGTCCCGTACGCGGGCGAGGCGACGGCGGTCCTGGCGGTGCTGCGCCGCCGGTTCCCGCGCCGGATCGAGCTGCTCGGTGGCGCGGTCGTCGCCCTCTCCCTGCTCGGCACGGCCGTCGCCGGCCTGGTCGACCGGGTTCCCGCGCAGCCGCCGGTGACGGAGGTGCTGGCGGTGCTCCTGGTGGCCGCCGCGGGGTGCCGCCGGCTCCCCGCGGTGCGGGCCGCGGTGCTCGCCGTCACCGCCTGCGCCACCGTCGTGCTCGCGCCGGTCGTGCGGTACGGGCTGGGCTTCCCGGCCGCGCTGTTCCCCGTGGCCGCCGCGCTGGCGTGGGGCGCCGCGGTCGCGCTCGGCCTGATCCTGCGCGACGCCGACGCCCGGCACCGCCGGGAGCTGGACCGCATCCGCACCGAGGACCGGCTCCAGCTCGCCCGCGACCTGCACGACCTGGTGGCGCACCACGTCACCGGCATCGTGGTGCGCACCCGCGCGGCCCAGGCGCTGGCCGGGAACCCGGCGGCACCGCCCCAGGACCCCCTCGACGTCTACGACCAGATCGAACAGGCCGCGGCGGAGGCCCTGACGGCGACGCGCGGGCTCGTCGGCGTGCTGCGCAGCGACGAACCGCTGCCGTCGCCGAGCCTCGTGCTGGGCGACGTCGTGCGCGCCGCCGTGGGGGAGGAGGCGTCCGTGCAGATGACCGGCGACGTCGACACGCTCACGCTCCCGGCGCAGGTGTCCGTCGCGCTGCACCGGGTCCTGCTGGAGGCGTTGACGAACACGCGCCGCCACGCCCGTGCCTCCGAGGTGCTGGTCACGGCCAGGACCGACGGGGACGAGCTCGTGCTGGAGATCGACAACGACGGCGCGCCGGCCGGTCCTCCCGCGCAGGGCGGGCACGGCGTCGTCGGCATGGGGGAGCGGATGGACGCGCTGGGCGGCGAGCTGACCGCGGGACCGCACGGCGACGGGGGCTGGCGCGTCACCGCGAGGCTGCCGCTGGAGCCCGGCACCCTGCCGAGGGGCATCTGATGACCATCCGCGTGCTGATCGCCGACGACCAGACCCTCGTGCGCACCGGCTTCCGGCTGATCCTCGACGCCGAACCGGGCATCACGGTGATCAGCGAGGCCGCCGACGGCGAGTCGGCCGTGCGGCTGGCGCGGCAGCTGCGCCCCGACGTGACGCTGATGGACATCCGCATGCCGAAGCTCGACGGCCTGCGGGCGACCGAGCTGCTGGCCGGGCCCGGCGTCGAGGACCCGTTGCGGGTGCTCGTGGTCACGACCTACGACGTCGACGAGAACGTCTACGCCGCGCTGCTCGCCGGCGCGTGCGGGTTCCTGCTCAAGGACGCCCGGCCGCGGCTGCTGGTCGAGGCGGTGCACGCCGCGGTCAGGGGAGAGGCGCTGGTCTCACCCGCCGTCACGGTGCGGCTGCTCGCGCACTTCACCGGCGGCGGCGGGCGCGAGCAGCCGGGCAGCCCGCTGACCGGCCGTGAGCTCGACGTCGTGCTGGCGGTCGCCCGCGGCTGGACCAACGCCGAGATCGCCGACCGCCTGCGCGTGTCGCTGTCCACGGTGAAGTCGCACCTGGCGCACGTGCAGGAGAAGATCGGCGCCCGCAACCGCACCGAGACGGCGATCTGGGCCTGGCGCACCGGCCTGCTCAGGTGACGCGGCGGACGACGACCGTGCCCGCGACCATGTCCCCGAGCCGCTGGTGGCGCGGCGTCACGGCGATCAGCACCGCGCCGACCACGCCGAGGAACAGCCCGTCCACGACCATCAGCAGCCAGCGCACGAAGTAGTCGCGCAACGACGGCTCGCCGCCGCGCAGCGTCGTGATCCGGATGCCCAGCCACCGCATCGCCGGTGTCGCGCCGCCGTGCCGGTACGGGTACCAGATCTCGATCCACACCACGCCGAGCAGCGACACCACCGGGATCGAGCTCACCGCGACGAGGGCGAAGCGCTCGGGCGGCATGCCGATCTTGACCAGCAGCAGCGACAGGAAGAACCCGGGGACGAGGCTCAGCACCGCGACGACCATCAGCAGGACCAGCTCGATCACGTGCTGGGAGTACCGGCGCAGGACGATCGACCTGGCTTCGGCGTCGAGGGCCACGCGCCCATCCTGGTGGTGCGCCCATCGGATTGTCCAATGGGCACTTCGGAGGGCGTTCGGGTGATTTTCCATTCGCGTCCGATGTGGAAAGCACTTGCCGCGACACCCGTGCCACGGCGCCGCACTGCTCTGATGGGGCGGACATCGTGTGCACGCGGGTGAGGGGAGGTGTCGGCATTCGGCGCAATCCCTAGCGTCAGCGCTCTGTTCCACTCCCACCGCCGAAGGGATCTGCTCGTGCGAAGACGCTTGCCGGCAATGGCGCTAGCGACCGTGCTCGCGGGCAGCGCACTCACCGCCGCCGCCCCCGTCGTGGCCGCTCAGCCACCCGTCTCCTCGCTCACCAAGTCCGTGCAGGGCGTGTCCGACCCCGCCTCCCACGGAGACACGGCCACCTGGGTCGTGTCCTACGACAGCGGCGCCAACGGTGCCGCCACCATCACCGACACCGTGGGCGCGGGCCAGTCGCTGGTGTCCGGCTCGCTGCAGGTCCCGCCGGGCTGGACCGGCACGGAGGGCGCGACGGTCACCGCCACGAACCCCAACGTGCGCAACGGTGGCACCGCTCTCACCAACCTGATGCCGCCGCCCGTCCAGGCCGGCGCGAGCTCCACCGGCGGCGACGGCTTCACCCCGATCGTGCACCGCACGCCGGACGGCACCCTGCAGTCGTGGAACGTCTACCACCACGCGGCCGCGGCGGCCCCGAAGCTGGTGTGCAAGAACCTGACGACCAACGCGCCGTGCGACGGCGGCCCGTGGCCGAGACCGCTCAACACGACACCCGGCCCGCTCGGCGCCGGCAACACCGGTGACATCCAGAGCCCGCTCGAACCGCAGTACGTCCGCGACCCGGAGAACCCGTCGCGCGTCTACTACTCGGCGACCACCGCGGGCTCGATCGGCGTCGGCTGCCTCGACCTCGACGCCCGGACCAACTGCGGCTACTGGCCGCTGATGAACCGCAGCGCGCAGACGTTCGAGATGGCCGGACTGGTCCAGGTCGGCGGAAACGCCTACGGCGTCGCGACTTCCGGCCACGTGCTGTGCTGGACGATCTCGTCGCAGAGCGCGTGCGCGAACCAGCCGTACGCGCCGATCGTGCCGCTCAGCAACAACGGCGGCTACTACCTCGGCGCGCTCACCGTCGCCGCGGGCAAGCTGTTCGCGTCGTCGTCGACGCCCGGCGGCTCCGTGCCCACCCTCGGCTGCTTCGACCCGGCCACCGCGACCGCCTGCGCCGGCTGGGCCACCGCCAAGCCGGTCGGACCGCTCGGCAACTACACCTACAACGCCTACACCGCCTACAGCACAACGGGTGCGGAGACCGGCGTCTGCGTCAGCACGACCGGCGCGAACGTCACCACGTGCTACGCGGTCGACGGGTCGGCGCTGCCCGCGCCCGTCTCCCCGGCCGGGCTGGAGAACGGTGTGCTGGTGTTCAACCCGGAGGTCGTCCGCACCGGCAACCGCGTGCGCAGCTACCTGCCGATCTGGGGCGGCCCGTACGCGGGCGCGGCGGTGTGCCACGACTGGAGCACCGGTGCCTCGTGCGCCGGGGTGCCGGCCCGCATCACGCACCCCAGTGCCAACAACGGCGTGACGAGGGACTACGGCTACGCCTACGACCCGCCCACCGGCTGTCTGATCGGCCTGGGCGACGCGGGCGTGCTGTTCTCGATGGATCCTGACACGGGGGCGTCGCCCTGCGTGCGCAGCGGCGCCTCCGTGTCGCTCACCCCCGGCCGGTTCTACTGCGACGGCAAGCCGCACGCGACGACGTACGGCAAGGCGCGCCTGGTCGGCGTCACGCCGGCGAACGTGAACTTCGGCGCGTCCACCGTCACGGTCGTCGACCAGGGCGGGAACCCCGTCGCCACACCGGGTTTCGCCCCGGACGGCACGGTCGACCTGAGTGGTGCCTCGGCCACGACGCTGACCGTGACGGCGACGCTCGTGCTGAACAACGCCTCCGACTTCGGCGGCGGCAACCAGCCGTCGCTGGTGGTGGAGTTCAACGGTGACGCGCCGCAGGTGTGCTTCCGCACCACGATCTCCGCGGACTGCCCGGTCACCTCGGTCGCGAACACCGCGGGTGCGACCGACCCGACGGGCACCCTCACGTCCAACACCGTGACGCGACAGGTGGCGCCGGGCTCGGCCTGCCTGCCGGACGTGGTGGTGAACAAGGAGATCTGCGGTTCGTACACGCCGGCGAACTGCAAGGCGGGCGGCACCGGGCCGTGGGCGAAGCAAGCCCCCGTGGGTGTGCTCGGCGTGCTGTTCGCGACCGCGTACTGGCGCGTCACCGTCACCAACAACGGCCCGATCGCGATCACGGACGCCGCCGTGGTCGACGACTTCGAACCGTCCTGCCAGACCGGGCCGTTCGCGCTGCAGCCCGGTGAGTCGAAGGTGGTGTACTGCTCGACTTACGCGTTGCTGTCGCTGTTCCCCCTGACCAACAAGGCGAAGGCGAAGTACACGCCGGTCGGCGCGACCCGGATGTACACCGACTGGTCGTCCGCGAAGGCCTGCTCGCTGCTCGCGTGCTGACCTGACGGACCCGAACGCGGCTGGGCCGGCCTGTCCCCGGTCCAGCCGCGTTCTTCCCTGTTCCTTCAGTGTCGGTCGAAATGCATTCGTTTCCGTTGATATGACAACTCGGGTCCACCGCCACCGACTTACGCTCACGGCATGGGGGACACCGACGAGCGCAACGCGACCGATCGCGACTTCACCCGGTACCTGAACGCGAGAGTGCTGTCCGTCTTCGGTGCCGTGGTGTCCGCCGTGACGCTGCCCGTGCTCGTCTACCGGTTGACCGGCTCCGCGGGGTGGACGTCGGCGGTCACGGCGGCGGAAGCGTTGCCGTACCTGGTGTTCGGACTGCCGGCCGGCGCGCTGGCCGACCGGCTGGACCGGCAGAGGATGATGGTCGCGCTGGACTTCGCCGTCGCCGGCGCGCTGCTGACCGTGCCGCTCGCGTGGCTGGCGGGTGCGTTGACGGCGCCGCACGTCGTGGTGGTGGCGTTCGCGACGCAGACGGCGTTCGTGTTCTTCGACGCCGCCAACTTCGGGGCGTTGCCCGCGTTGGTCGGCAAGGACCGGCTGACCGACGCCTATTCCAGGCTGTGGGGACGTACGACGGTGCTGGAGCTCGTCGTACCCGGTCTGACCGGACTGCTCGTCGCGGTCGTCGCTCCCGCCGCGCTGCTCGCGGTCAACGCGTTGACCGGCGTGGGCTCGGCGTTGTTGTTGCGGGCGATCACGCGGAGCCTGGCGAACCCGCGGCCGGTGCAGGGGGCCGGTGAGCTCGTCGCGGACGTGCGGGAAGGTCTGCGGTTCCTCTGGCGCGAGCCGGTGATCCGCACGTTGACGCTGGTAGGAGTGACGCACTCGGCGGCCAGCGGGGCGTGGGTGGCGGTGGTCGTGCCGTTCGCCGACCGGGTGCTGGGGGTCGCGCCGAGCGGGGACGTGCGGCTGGCCGCGTTGTTCAGCTGCTGGGGCGTGGGCGCGATCATCGCGTCGCGGTCGCTGCCGCGGCTCACGCGGAGGTGGGGCAACGCGCGGGTGGCGTTGGGGGCGTTGCCGCTGTCGTTGCTCGGAGGGGTGCTGGTGCTGGTCGGCGGGCATTGGCTGGTGGTGTGCGCGGCGGCGGTCTGCTGGGGCTGGGCGGGGGCGACCGTGGTGATCAACGGCATCACCTACCGGCAGCAGGTCTGTCCGGAGGAGCTCCAGTCGCGGGTGAACACGACGGGCCGGATGGTGGCGTGGGGACTCGGGCAGCCGCTCGGCGCCGTGCTGGCGGGCGGCGTGTCGGTGGCGGCCGGTGACCCGCGGGCCGGGCTCGCCGCCGGGCTGGTGGTGCTGGCGCTCGGCGTCGCGACGGCTTGGGTGACACCGGAGCTGCGCCGGGCGGCGCGACCGTCGTGACTGTCACGAATGGACCGGTGTTCTCGTCCACAGGGCATGAAACTGCTCCTGGACCGGATCAGCCTCGCCGTCATCGGGCTCACGTCGGTGTACGTGGGGATCTTCGCCTACTTCGCGACCGCGGCCTGGTACGCGGACTTCCCCGGCTTCGGGCTGCGGTGGCTGCCGCGGCTGGGCCCCTACAACGAGCACCTGGGCAAGGACGTCGGTGCCGCCTACCTGGCGTTCGCGGTGCTGAGCCTGGTGGCGCTGGGGTACGCGCGCAACCAGGTCGTGGTGCGGCTGGCGGGTGCGGCGCTGCTGACGTTCACCCTGCTGCACTTCGTCTACCACCTGACGATGCTGCACGTGTACGAGCCGCGCGACCAGGTGCTGAACGCGCTGGCGCTGGGCCTCGTCCTCGTGCTGTCGGTCGTGCTCGTCCTCCCGTCGCGGCAGGCGGCGGACTGAGCGCGGCCCCCATCTCGCCGAGACCTACGCTGACACCCGTCGCAACGCTCGAAGGGACATGGGGAAGTACTGGTGGAACAAGGATTTCACGCCTCGGCGGACAGTCCGTTGCGAGTGCAGGTCGTGGTGTTCGGCGGGGTCGAGGAACTGGACTTCGTCGCACCCGTCGAGGTGCTGGGGCTGGCGGGCCGGCTGTCCGGCGGCGCGATAGAGACGACGCTGGTGACGACCGGGGAGCCGGGCAGGGTCCGGTGCGCCTACGGCACGGAGCTCGACGTCGCGCACGGCTGGTCCCCGCACGGCGCCGACGTCATCGTGGTGCCCGGCGGCGGCTACAACCGCGGTGACGGGTCGGGCGTGCGGAAGGTCATGGCGGACGCGGACTTCCTGGCGAGGCTCGCCGCCGCCGAGGCGCTGCCGGTGGGCATCTGCACGGGGACGATGGCGTTGGCGGCGGCCGGCATCACGAAGGACCGCAACGCGACCACGCACCACGCCGCGAAGGCCGATCTCGCCGCGCACGGCGCGACGGTGGTCGACGCGCGCGTGGTCGACGACGGCGACCTGATCACCGGCGGCGGGATCACGTCGGGCCTGGACGTCGCGGTGTGGCTCGTCGAGCGGTTCCTCGGGGTGGGCGTCGCCCACCGGGTCGAGTCGCAGATGGAGTACGAGCGCCGGGGCACCGTCTGGCGCAGGTGACGGCCTGAGCTCCGCCCCCGCGGGACCGTGGTTCACCCGTGTCCGTTGCTGCGGACGGGTGAACTGCGTTCCGGTCGTCATGCACACCCCGGCGGGTCGTTTGACCATGGACGTTGTTGTAGCAACACAGACGCGCGGGGGCGCGGTCCGGTCGGGGGACGACTGGAGAGGAGACAGGCCGTCGATGGAGCGGCTCGACGACGTGCAGGCCAGGAACCTGACCCTGGCCGCGATAGGGGCGGTGAACCGCCGCGACCGGCAGTGGGCCGCGACGGCCGTGCAGGCCTTGGCCGCGCAGGACCAGGCGCGGATGGTCGCGATCGACACGTGTTCGGCGATCCTGCTGCGGGGCATCCCGTGCGGCTCGCTGGACCCGTCGGCGCGCATCCCGGTGACCGTCCCGGACGCGCCGGCCGACGAGCGCGCGGTCGCCGCGGCCTCGGAGCTGCTGAGCGGGCTGGCCTGCGCGGACGACCGGCGGGTCGTGTCCGTGCTGCGGGCGCTGGCGCAGGGGCAGGGGTTCGACGTGCTGCACGTGCTGGTGCGCGCGTCGGCCGCGTGGGTCGACGCGTACGTGGGCATCGACGGTGACACCGTCGACTCCTACTACGCGATCTCGAAGGAGGAAGGCGTCTGACGGTTTCGGTGCCCGGTGCCGGGGGACTCCTCCCGCGTGCCCAGCAGTGGACCGACTCCTCAGACGTGGACTCGTGGGAATGAGAACGGCGCGGCGGTCGTGTTCACGCACGGGACCATGGACGCCCACGAGACCTTCGACCCGTTGGTGCCGTTCTTCGTGGACGCCGGCTATCGCACGGTGACGTGGGACCTGCCGGGACACGGCGCCAGTTCGTCCGGCGGACTGGACTTCAGCGTTCCCGGCGCGGCGGCCGACCTGCTCGCGCTGCTCGACGGGCTGGGGGTGGAGCGGGCTGTGCTGGTCGGGCACTCGCTGGGCGGGTACGTCAGCCAGAAGGCCGCGATCCGGGCACCCGGACGGGTCCTCGCGCTGGCGTTGATCGGCGCCACCAGCCTGACGCTCAAACCGCCGGTCCTGCCGATGGCGGTCATGCGGTTGTCCGCGCCACTGCTGCGGCTCGTGCCGAAGCGGCTGGTGCGGCGCCGGGTGCCGGTCCACAGCACCTGCTCGTCGGGAGCGCGCGACCACCTGCGGCAGGCCGGCCGGCACGTCAGCGACGGCACCCTGGTGCACGCGTGGGGAGCGGTGGTCGACGCCGTCCGGCACATCGACCCGCGCCGGCGGCTGCGGGTGCCGACGCTGGTCTGCCGCGGTGAGCACGACACCACCGGCATCATCGCGACGGCAGCGCCGGACTGGGCGCGGCTGCACCGGCTGGTCCGCTACCACGTGATCCCCGGCGCCGGGCACCTCGCGCACCGCGACAACCCCGCAGGCACGGCGAGGGCGTTGCCGGCGTTCCTGCGGGATCCGCGCGCCGTCGTGCAGACTCGCCGCCCCGCCCATACGGTCGTCCTGTGAGGTCGGTTGATGCGAACGTGAACAAGTTCGAGGTGCCGGGGAAGTTCGACCGAGCCGCGCGCGGCTACGACTTCCTCGTCGGCCTCAACCCCGGTTACCACCAGGCGTTGCGGCGCTCCGCCGGTGCGTTGCGGCTCAAGCCCGGCATGCGGGTGCTCGACCTCGGGTGCGGCACCGGCGCGTCGACGGCGGCGCTCGTCGCGGCCGCGCCCGGCGTGGAGATCGTCGCCGTGGACGCGTCGGAGGGCATGCTCGCCCAGGCGCGGCAGAAGCGGTGGCCGCCGACGGTGAAGTTCGTGCACAGCCGCGCCGAGGACGTCGACGAGGGGCAGTTCGACGCGGTGTTCGCGGCGTACCTGGTGCGCAACCTGCCCGAGCCGGACGCCACCCTGCGCCGCGTGCGCGACTTCCTCAAGCCCGGCGGGCGGCTGGTGCTGCACGAGTACTCGGTGCGCGACTCGCTGGCGAGCACGGCGGTGTGGACGGCGCTGTGCGGGTTCATCGTGCCCGCGGGGTGGATCGCCACGGGTGACCGCTCGCTCTACACCTACCTGTGGCGCAGCGTGATGGACTTCGACGGCGCGACGGCTCTGCGGGACCGGTTGCGGCGCAACGGTTTCGTCGGCGTGCGCAGCGCACCGGTGCCGGGTCTGCAGCTCGGTGTCGTGCACACGTTCCTCGGTCAGGCCCCGGAGCGGGAGCAGCGGTGAAGGATCGCAAGGCCGTGCGGATCCCGGCTCCGGCCGGGCGGGCGCACTTCGACGGGAACGCGCCCGTGGTCGCCGTGGTGGGCGGTGGCATCGCCGGACTCTCCGCCGCGACGCTGCTGGCCGAGCGCGGGGCGCGGGTCGTGCTGTGCGAGCGGGAGGACTACCTCGGCGGCCGGGTCGGCGGCTGGAGCACCCGGCTCGCCGACGGCAGCGAGGCCACGATGACGCGCGGCTTCCACGCGTTCTTCCGCCAGTACTACAACCTGCGGTCGTTGCTCAAGCGCGTCGACCCCGCGGGACGCGCGCTGGTCCCGCTGCCGGACTACCCGCTGCAGCACGCCTCCGGCCACCGCGACAGCTTCGCCGGACTGCCGACGACCGTGCCGTGGAACGCGCTCGCGTTCCTGCGCAGCAGCCCGACGTTCAGGTGGAGCGACCTGCCGCGGGTCAACGCGCGCGCCGCGCTGTCGTTGCTGGACGTGTCGGTGCCGCGGACCTACGAGGAGCTCGACGGCATCGACGCGGCGACCTACATCGAGCGGATCCGCTTCCCGGAGGCCGCGCACGCCCTCGCGTTCGAGGTGTTCTCCCGCAGCTTCTTCGCCCACCCCACGCGGATGTCGGCCGCCGAGCTCGCGGTGATGTTCCACATCTACTTCCTCGGTTCCAGCGAGGGACTGCTGTTCGACGTGGCCGCGGACCCGTTCCCGCACGGCCTGTGGGAGCCGCTGGGCCGGCACCTCGCGTCGCTGGGCGCGACGGTGTGCACGGGCGTCGAGGTGAAGTCCGTGCTGCCGGGGGAGGACAAGCGGTTCTCCGTCACCATCGGCGACGGCGCGATCGAGGCGGACGCCGTCGTGCTCGCCGCGGACGTCCCCGGCCTGCGGGCGCTGGTCGGCGCGTCCCCGTCCCTCGCCGACGACGCGTGGCGCGAGCAGGTCGGCGGTCTGCGGACGGCGCCGCGGTTCCTCGTGTCGCGGTACTGGCTCGACACCCCGGTCGACGCGGACCGGCCCGGTTTCCTCGGCACGGGCGGGCACGACCTGCTCGACAACATCAGCGTGCTCGACCACTACGAGCACGAGGCACGGGCCTGGGCCGCGCGCACCGGCGGTTCGGTGGTGGAGCTGCACGGCTACGCGCTGCCGTCCGATGTGGACGAGAAGTCCGCGCGGGACCGGTTGTGGCAGCAGCTCACCGAGGTCTACCCGGAGACCAAGCGGGCGGGGATCGTCGACGAACGGCACGAGCTGCGCGAGGACTGCCCGCTGTTCCCGGCGGGCGGCTACGCGGGGCGGCCCGCGGTGACGACGCCCGACGAGTTCCTCGTGGTGGCCGGCGACCTGGTCCGCATCGACCTGCCGGTGGCGCTGATGGAACGCGCGGCCACCACCGGCTTCGCGGCCGCCAACCACCTGCTGGGCCGGTGGGGCGTGGCGGGCACCGAGCTGTGGAGCGTGCCGACGGAGGGCCGCGTGTCGCTGCTGAGGTCCGCCTCCCGGCGCTGGGGGACTACCTAGACCCGGCTCATCACCAGTTCGACCGCTTCGGCGAGGCCGGCCGGCCGCCGCACCGACGAGGGCAGCGTCATCCCGGCCCACCCCGGACCGGCGACCGCGACCAGCGCGGTCGTCCGCCGGCCGAGCTCGGCCAGCGGCACCAGTTCGGCGAGGTCGGCCCGGTGCGCCCAGACCAGCACCACGGACGGGCGCAACCGGACGACCGCGTCGCACAGCGCCTCCGGGGGCACCCGCGCCCCGAGGCTGCGCCACTGGCCGCCCTGCTCGGACAACGCCGCGCCCAGCGCCTCCAGGGCCAGCACGTGCTGCTCCTCCGGCGCGCACGCCAGCAGCGCGGCGAGCACGCCGGGGCCGTTGGCGCGCGGGACCTCCCGCAGCGCCTGCAGAACACTGCCGCTCGCCATGTGCTCGATCTCGACGCCCGACCCGCGGTCGGCGATGAGCTCGCCCAGTTCCACCAGGCACGGCACGAACACCGACTCCCACACCGAGACGACACCGTGGTCGGCGAGGAGCTTCGCGGCGAGGTCGAGCATCAGCGGTTCGTCGAGCCGTTTCGCGGCGGTCAGGAAACCGCGCTGGGCCTTGAGCGCCTTGTCCGCCCCGATCGGGGCGCTGGTCCTGGTGGCGGGCTCCTGACGGGCGAGCACGGCGGCCGACGCCGGCGAGACGCCCTGCCCGATGAGCACGACCATCCTGCGCAGCACGTCGACGTCCGCCTCGTCGTAGCGGCGGTGGCCGCCCTCGGTGCGCTCGGACGGCCCGAGCCCGTACCGCTGGTCCCAGGTCCGCAGCGTGGTGGGGGCGATGCCGAGCATGCCCGCCACGGCGCGGGGCGTGTAGGTCACGACCGGCGGGCTCGCTTCGCGAGGATCGCCCGCAGCTCGCTCTCACCGAGCCCTCCCCAGATGCCGAAGGTCTCGTGGACCTCCAGGGCGTGGGAACGGCAGCGCTCCATGACGGGGCAGCGCTGGCAGATCGCCTTGGCCGCGGCTTCGCGCTGCTCGCGCGCGGATCCGCGTTCGTTGGGCGTGTGGAAGAAGTAGGCGCTGTCCATGCCGCGGCAGAGACCGGCCAGCTGCCAGTCCCACTCTTCCGCGACCGGTTGGGGCAGACGGGACAATTCAGGCATGACTTACGTCCTCTGCTGAGACGACCACGGTGGAAAGCCCATCGTAAAATCGACTCAGAAACGACGCAACTCGGGGGTCGGCGTGTCGCGTGAAACAGGGCGGCCGCGTGTCAGCCGCCCTGACGTGGACTAGTCCGGGAACTTCCCCGCCTTCCGCAGCGCGTACCGGCGCTCCGCGTAGTCCAGGTCGTCGCGCCACAGCCGCGCCGCCGCCCACTTCATCATCGGCCGCAACGCCCCCGCGACCGGCTTGGCCAGCGCGAACCCCGGCCGGTCGGAGTGCGCGATGGTCGCCTCGACCACCGCGGTCCTGCCGTCGCGGATCGGGGTGGCGTGCGTCTCGACGACGCTGCCCTCGCCCTCGCCCTCGACGATGTGCATCACGATCGTGCGCGGCTCGGGGCAGCTGAACGCGGCGATCACCGGCACGCCCACGCGCCCGGCCAGCCGGAACGTCACCTCGACCAGGAAGCGGTCGTCCGTCTCGGTCGGGGTCTCCAGGACGTGCAGGTTCGCGAACGAGTACGGGTGGAACCACGCGCCGTGCCACGGGTCCAGCCGGTTGGCGATGACGTCTTCCGGGTCGCAGCGGCCGATGAGCGTCGCCACCGCGTCGATCGACCCGGCGGGCGGGCGTTCGGGCAGGATCGGCGCGTCGAGCGGTTCCTCACCGCCCACCTGGTCCAGGCGGACCCACACGAGCACGCCGTCGTCGAAAGCCGGGTACGGGGTCCACGCGCCGAATCGCTTGCCCTCCAGCGCGAGGCCGTGCCACCGGCAGATGAGCTTGCCCTCGGCCACGGCACCGTCGCACAGCGGTGCGCCCAGGTGCGGACAGGAGCCCGAACCGGCCATCAGGACGCCGTGGGGGCCGCGCCAGAGCACCACCTCCTGGCCCGCGATGGTGCGGCCGTACGGCTTGCCCTTCACCACGTCCCTGCTCGTGCCCGCGACGAACCAGTTGCCGGACGGGCGGGCCGTCGCGCGCTTCAGGGCCGACTCGATCAGTGCCGGTTTCGCGTCCTGCCACGTCGGCCGCTGCTCGCGCCACGGCGGGCTCGAGTAGATCCGCAGCGGGATCCGGTCGCGGATGGCCTTCTTCGCCTCAGGCCGCACGGGCGAACACCGCCCTCGCCAGCGCCGGCAGCGCGACGGCGAGCCGCCTGCCGTTGGAGACGACGACGCGGCGCGACAGCACGTCGCAGTCCGCGCCCTCGACCAGGTCGAGGATCCGGCCGTAGAGCCGGTAGGCCGTCAGGACGCACGGGCGCGAACGCGGTGCGAGCATGCCGATGCCCGGCCATGCCCGCGTGTACACCTCTCGCGCGCGCCGGACCTGGTCGCGCAACGCGGCACGCACCTGCGGGTCGGCGTGACCTTGCGCACGCGCGTGCATCAGCCGCTCGCGGTCGACACCGAACTCCGCGAGCTCGTCGGCCGGCAGGTAGACGCGGCCGCGGTCGAGGTCCTCGCCGACGTCGCGGATGAAGTTCGTGAGCTGGAAGGCGATGCCGAGCGCCGCCGCCGCGGGCTCCGCCTCCTCCCTGGGCACGCTGGTGCCGAGCACCGGCAGCACCTGCAGGCCGATCACCGCGGCGGAGCCGTGCACGTACCGTTCGAGGTCGGCGTACGTGGCGTAGTCGGTGACCGTGAGGTCCATCCGCATCGAATGCATGAAGTCCTGGAAGTGCTGGACGGGGATGTCGTAGCGCCGCACGGTGTCGACCAGCGCGGCGAGCACCGGGTCGTCGGTCGACTCCTCCCGCAGCGCGGACTGCACGCGGGCGTCGATCGCCAGCAGCGCCTCGGCCTTCTCGTCGGGTCCACTGTGGACGTCGTCGACCACGTCGTCCACCCAGCGGGCGAACCCGTACAGGGCGTGCACGGCGGGCCGTTGCTCGGCGCTCAGCAACCTCGTTGCCAGGTAATAGGTACGGCCGTGCAGTGCGTTGAGCTCACGGCAGCGCCGGTACGCGTCGCGCAACGCCGGTGCGGTCACACCCGCGGCGTCCAGTTCGCGCTCAGCCGACATCAGCGGTCCTTTCACGGGGAACGTACCCCCAACGCTAAGACCACACGTTTAACTCCGCACAACGGCGGCATTCATCATGCGAACCCCGGACCCCGCTGCTTAGCTCGAACCACCGAACTCCCGCCGACTCCCGAGGGAACGCCGATGTCGCTGCTGACCAGCGTGGACGCTCGCACGTCGCACGTGGACGACTTCCGGGTCCTCCTCGACGACGCGCTGCACGACTTCCTGCGAGCCAGGCAGGACCTCGCCCCCGAGCTCACAGCCGAGCTGCGCGACCTGATCCTGGCCGGGGGCAAGAGGATCAGGCCCACGTTCGCGTGGTGGGGCTGGCGCGCGGCCGGCGGCTCCGCGCACACCTCCGAGCTCACCGACGCCGTCGTGCGGGCCATGGTCGCCCTGGAGATGCTCCAGTGCTGCGCACTCGTGCACGACGACGTGATGGACCGTTCGGCCACCAGGCGCGGCAAGCCCGCCGTGCACGAGTCGTTCGCGGCGCTGCACCGGCACCAGCGGTGGTCGGGCAGCGCGCGCCAGTACGGCGACTCGGCGGCGATCCTGGTCGGCGACCTCGCGCTGGCGTGGGCCGACGACGCCCTCGTGACCGCCGGGCTGCCCTCCGACGCGCTCGGCCGCGCCTGGGGGCCGTGGCAGGCCATGCGGACCGAGATGATCATGGGCCAGCACCTCGACATCCTGGCGGTCGCCCGCCGCGAGGAGTCGCTGGAGCACGCCGTGCGCGTGGCGGCGTTGAAGACCGCCGCTTACACCGTCGAACGGCCGCTGCACCTCGGCGCCGCCCTCGCCGGAGCCGACGAGAACGTCGTGGACTGCCTGCGCGCGTACGGACACGACATCGGCGTGGCGTTCCAGCTGCGCGACGACCTCATCGGGGTGTTCGGGGACTCGTCGGTCACCGGCAAGCCCGTGGGAGAGGATCTGCGGGAGGGCAAGCGGACGCCGTTGATGTCGATCGCGCTGTCTCGCGCCCAGGACCGGCCCGCGGCGCAACGGCTGCTGCGGCGGTGCCTGGAGAGCGGCGCCGTCAGCGACCGGACCGTCGACGAGGTGCGGGCGCTGCTGGTGGAGCTCGGCGCCGTCGCCGCCGTCGAGAAGCACATCGACAGCCTGGCGGTGTCCGGGCTCGCGGCGCTGGACCGCGCCGTGATCGACGACGAGGCGCGCCACGAGCTGGTGCGCCTCGCCAACCGCGCCGTCGCGCGCACGACCTGACTGGGAGAGTTCTTCAGTGGTGCACGTGGTGAAGGGCCGCACGGACCGTGTGGTCGTGGTCGGAGCGGGTCTCTCGGGGTTGTCGGCGGCGCTGCACCTGCGCGGCGCCGGGCACGAGGTGACCGTCCTCGAACGACTCCCGCACCCCGGCGGGCTCGCGGGCCGCCGGGACATCGACGGCCATCGCATCGACACGGGCCCGACCGTGCTGACGATGCCGGAACTGCTGGACGACGCGTTCGCCGCCGTCGGCGCGCGGCGCTCCGACTTCCTGGAGCTGCTGCCGTTGCACCCCGCCTACCGCGCGACGTTCGCCGACGGCAGCGCGTTGGACGTGCACACCGACGGCGACCGCATGGAGCAGGCGGTGTACGACTTCGCGGGCAGCCGGGAGGCGCAGGGCTACCGCGACCTGCGGGAGTGGCTGTCGAAGCTCTACGAGGTGGAGCGCGACAAGTTCATCGGCGCGAGCTTCGACTCACCGCTGGACCTGGTCGGCGGCGACCTGCTGAAGCTCACCCGGCTCGGCGGCTTCGGCTCGCTCGGCCGCGCCGTGGGCAAGTTCCTGCACGACGACCGGCTGCGGCGCGTGTTCACGTTCCAGGCGCTTTACGCCGGTGTCGCCCCGCGTGACGCCCTCGCCGCGTACGCCGTCATCGCTTACATGGACACCATTGCGGGCGTGTGGTTCCCGCGCGGCGGCATGCGCGCCGTGCCGCAGTCGCTGGCCGACGCCGCCGCGGCCGCGGGAGTGGAGTTCGTCTACGGCGCCGAAGTCTCGTCGCTCGAACGCGTCGGCAACCGCGTCAACGCCGTGCACACCGACGCCGGCCGCTTCCCGTGCGACGCGGTCGTCCTGGCCACCGGCCCGGCGCAGAGCACGCGCCTGCTGCGCGGACAGCCCAGGCGCGTCGTGCCGCTGCGGTGGTCGCCGTCCGCGGTCGTCGTGCACCTCAGCTCGAAGCACGTGGTGGACGACCTGGCGCACCACACGATCTCGTTCGGCGACAAGTGGGACGGCACGTTCGACGAGATCATCCGGCGCGGCGAGCTGATGAGCGACCCGTCGCTGCTGCTCACCACGCCCACCCTCACCGACCCGGAGCTGGCGCCGGAGGGCAGGCACCTGCAGTACCTGCTGGCGCCGTGCCCGAACCTCGACGTCGCGCCGCTGCGCTGGGACACCTTCGCCGAGCGGTACGCCGAGCAGCTGGTGGAGGAGATGTCGGCGCGCAAGCTCCTGGTGGACGCCGAACCGCTCGCGGTCGTGACGCCGGACGACTGGGCGCGCGACGGGCAGGCGGCGGGGACGCCGTTCTCGGCCGCGCACACGTTCGGGCAGACCGGCCCGTTCCGGCCGGGGAACCTCCCGTTCCGGGACGGGAACGTGGTGCTGGCGGGGAGCGGGACGACGCCGGGGGTGGGAATTCCGCCGGTGCTGATCTCCGGGCGGCTGGCCGCGGAACGGCTGCGGGGGTAGCGGGCCCTGGGCGGGCTGCCGGCGGGGCGGTCTCGCCGGCCCGCCGGCAGAGGACCGCGGGGAGTGGCGGCGGGTGCAGGGGCTGTGATTCCCCTCCGGCGCGCGAGAGGCGGACGCGTGACGGCAGGCTGTCACCGGCACCCCGACACTATCTGACCGCTCGCGCAAGCCCTCCGCGCAAGCGCCTCACGCGAGCCGCCGACCCTCTCGCGGTCCCGCGGCCTCGCCGCGTCAGGCCTCGGGGTTCGTCGCCGCCGCGATCAGCGCGATCAGCTGCCGGCGGAAGTGCTCGTAGTCGTCCACCGCGCCGAGCAGCGTGTCCGACTCGCGTTCCTCGCGGCGGGCGGCGGCCAGGGCGCGGCGGCCCGCCGGGGTGATCTTCACGGAGATGCGCCTGCGGTCCTTCGGGTCCTGGTTGCGCACGACGTGGCCGCCGCGGTCGAGGTGGTCGATGGTGCGGCTCATCGTCTGGTCGGTCACGCGGCACAGCAGGGCCAGCTCGCGCTGGGAGCGCGGGCCGTCGGCCAGGTGGTGCAGCGTGATCATGCCGGCGTGCGTGAGGCCGCGGCCCGCCAGGAAGTCCTCGAAGCGCTTCTCGACGACGCGGGCCGCGACCGACAGGAGCCTGCCGGTCGGCCAGGAGGCGACGTCCGCGCCCACCTGGTCCGGGCGGTGCGCCACCGCCAGTTCGTCTCCCTCGGCCACGGCCCCATCATCCCAGACCGGGACGGTCACCCCACGTCGGTCCCGAACGGCATGCCGGAGACTCCTCCGGCGCCGGCCAGCGCGGAGGCGATCGCCGCGGCCGCCGGGGGGTAGGAGAGCTCGCCCAGGCCGCCGAGAGGCTCGTTGGACTGCACGATTCTCACGTCGATGTCCGGTATCTGCCCGATCCGCGCCCAGCGGTAGTCGCCGAACGACGACTCCACGACACGTCCTTCCCGGACGGTGATCTGCGCACCGAGCACAGTGGACACCGCGTCGACCACGCAGCCCTCCACCTGGGCGCGCACGCCGGACGGGTGCAGCGCCACGCCGACGTCCACGGCCGCGTGCACGCTCAGCACCTCGCGGGCCGCGGGGTCGACGGACGCGACCACCGCGATCGCCGAGCCGTAGTCCTCGTGGCACGCCACGCCGCGAGCGGTGCCGCGCAGGTCGCGCCACGGTCCGGCGACGGTGTCGAGCAGCCGGTGCAGGCGCGAGCCGGCGGGCAGCAGCGACTTGCGCAGCGCGATCTGGTCGAGGCCCGCCCGCGCGCCGATCTCGCTGAGGAAGCACTCCTCGGCGTAGACGAACTGGCCCGCGTAGACGGCCCGCCAGAACCCCGTCCGCAACGGCGCGGGCCGCACGGTGACCGTCACGTCGCCGGGCACCGTGTAGGGGAAGTGGTCGCCGCTCGCCTTGATCAGCGCCGGGTTGCCGAAGAACGGCAGCACGGTCAGCGGCCACGTGACCACCTCGTGCGCCCGTCGCACGGGCAGGCCGCCGGAACCGATCTCCGCGCTCAGCCGGTGCACGGACATCGGCCGGTACGAGTCGTTGCGCGTGTCGTCGGCCCGCGTCCACAACACCTGAACGGGCGCTCCCACCTTCCGTGAGCACGCCACCGCCTCCAGCACGGGGTCGGGCTCGATGCGACGCCCGAACGCACCACCCGACGCCGTCGGCTCCACCCGCACGGCCGTGGCGGGCACACCGAGCTGACGCGCCAACTGCGTGCGCAACCCACCGGGGTCCTGCGTCGGCGCCCACACCGTCAGACCGTCGGCGCGCACGTGCGCGGTCGCGTTCATGGGTTCCATCGGCGCGTGCGCGAGCAACGGCATCTGGAAGACCCGCTGAAGACCGTCGATCGGTGCCAGCACGGGCAACGCGGCGTTCAGGTCCGCGAGCCACGTGCGGCTGTCGGCGGCGGGAGTCCCGCCTTCCCAGGTCACCCGCAGCGCGTCCCGCCCCTTCAACGCCTGGTGCGTCGACCGGGCGATCACCGCCACGCCGCCCTGGCCGTCGGCGGGCGCGGTGAGCTTCAGGACGTCCACCACCCCGGGCAGCGCCCGCGCGGCGGTGTCGTCGATCGTCGCGGGCACCGCGCCGATCCACGGCGGCCGCGCCACGACCGCGACGAGCCCACCGGCCGGCCGCGAGTCGATGCCGTAGCGCGTGCGACCGGTGACGATGTCCCGCGCGTCGACGCGTCCGCCGCGCGTCTTGCCCAGCAGCCGCCACTTCTCCGGGGGCGTGAGCTCGACGGGCACGGTCGCGGGGTCGAGCGCCGCCGCACCCCGCACGAGCGCCCGGTACGGCAGCCTGCCGCGGCGGGGATGGCACACGGCGCCGTCTCTCGCAGCGCACTCGGCGGCCGGTACGCCCCAACGTTGCGCGGCCGCGGCGACGAGAAGGCAGCGCGCGGTCGCGGCGGCCGTGCGGATCGGGGTGGCGAGCTGCCGCACCGACGACGAGTTGCTCACCGACTGCGACCCGAACCGCTCGGTGTCGCCGAAAGCCTGTTCCAGGGCCACGTCCGAGGTCTCGACCGCCAGCTCTTCGGCCACCATCAGCGCCACGACCGTGCGCACGCCCTGGCCTGTGTCGGGACGCGGGACGGTCGCGGTGATCCGCCCCTTGTCGTCCAGCCGCACGAAGACGTTCGGCGTGAAGCCGTCGGCGGCGAGGGCGGGCACGGGGACCGCGACGACGAGCGCGCCGATCCCGGCACCGCGCAACAACGTCCTGCGGCTGATCATCGGCCCTCCCGCATGATCCGGCTCGCCCTGCGGACGGCCTCGCGGATGCGCGGGTACGAGCCGCACCGGCACACGTTGTCCCGCAACGCTTCCTCGATCGCCGCGTCGTCGGGGTCCGGGTCGCGCGCCAGCAACGCGGCCGCGGCCATCACCTGACCTGGCTGGCAGTAGCCGCACTGCGCCACGTCGAGCTCGCGCCACGCCCGCTGCACCGGGTGGTTCCCGTCGCGCGACAGGCCCTCGATCGTCGTGATCCGGTTCCGGGCGCTGTCGGCCGTCGTGCGCACGCAGGGCCGCGCCGCCGCACCGTCCACATGGGACGTGCACGCCCCGCACAGGCCGACTCCGCACCCGTACTTGACGCCCGTCAGGCCGAGCTCGTCGCGCAACACCCACAGCAGGGGAGTGTCGCCGTCGACGTCCACCTCGTGTCGTTCACCGTTGACGCGCAACAGATATCGGGCCACCGCGGGTCCTCCTGAAATCGTTCAGTCGACTGAACGTAGCGGGGCGGGCGGCACGCGGCAAGGTTTGTTCAGCAAGCTGAACATCTGCATAATGCTCAGCGTGCTGAATGATGCGAAGCGGCCCGCGCCCGCCGTCCTGCTGTGGGGAGTGGCGGCGAGCGCGCTGCTCACCGGCCTGGTGTGGCTGCTGGGGCAACGGCTGAGCGTCAGCCTGCTGCCCGACCAGGGCGCGTCCTGGTACTACTGGAAGCTGCCCGACCCCACCTTCTGGACCAGGGCGTCCGCCTGGGTGGGCTACGCGGCGCACCAACTCGTGTCGTGGGGCCTGATCTACCACGGGCAGAAGTACGTCCGCCGCTACACGACCGGGCTGCACCGCCTCAACGTCGTCGCGCTCGCCGCGAACGCCGCGTTCATCGGGCTGCACGCGGTGCAGACGCAGGTGTTCTACGACGGCCTGGCGCAGGACGTCTCCATCTTCAGCTCCCAGGGCTCGGTCGTCCTGCTGCTCGTGGTGGTCCTGCTGATGGAGAACCGCCGCCGCGGCCTGGTCCTGACCTGGTCGGCGCCGATCTCCGCGCAGGTCGTCGCGTTCGCCCGGCGCTACCACGGCTACCTGTTCAGCTGGGCCGCCATCTACACGTTCTGGTACCACCCGATGGAGTCGACCAGCGGCCACCTGATCGGGTTCTTCTACATGTTCCTGCTGCTGGTGCAGAGCAGCCTGATGTTCACCACCGCGCACACGAACCGCTGGTGGACGCTCACCCTCGAACTGCTGGTCGCGGTGCACGGAACCCTCGTCGCCGTGATGAACTCCGGCCCGGACGGCATCTGGCCCATGTTCCTGTTCGGGTTCGTGGCGATCTTCGTCCTCACCCAGATGCACGGCGTCGGGCTGAGTGCCGCGGCGAGGTGGTGGATCGGCGGCACCTTCGTGGTGGCGGCGCTCGCGGTCTACTCGTGGCGCGGGTTCGGCAGGCTGGACGAGGTGGTGCGGATTCCGGTGATCGAGTACCTGCTGGTGGCGGTCCTCGCCCTGCTGATCTGGGCCGGCGTCCGGATCGCGAACCTGGTGCGCTCGTGAGGCGCGTCCCCCCGCTGGTGCGGCGCATCCCCGCGGCGGTCTGCGTCCTGGTCCCGGTCGTCCTGCTCGGCGCCGGCTGGGGACCGCTGGTCCACGGCCACCCCGCCCATCTCGTCCTGCTCGGCGCCGTCGTGCTGATCGGCATCGCCGCCTTCCGCGCGCCGACGTGGCTCGCGGTGGTGCTGGCCGTCGTCCTCACCGCGCCGCTGGTGTACCTCCAGCCGTTCGCCGCCACGAACCCGCCGAGCGGCGCGACGGTGCTGCGGCCGCCGGGTGAACCCAGGGCCGGTCTGGTGTTCCACCCCGGCGCCCGCGTCGACTACCGCGCCTACCTGGGACTGCTCGACCGCGTGGCGCAGCAGGGGTTCCTGGTGGTCGTCGTGAGGGAACCGCTCAACATCGCACTGCTGGGCTCCGGCACGGCCGACCTCCGGGCCGAGCACCCCGAGGTGAGGACCTGGGCGGTCGGCGGGCACTCGCTGGGAGGGGTGGCCGCCGCGAAGGAAGCCTTGGAGGGCAACGACGTCCGGGGGCTCGTGCTGTGGGCGTCGTACCCGGTCGACGACCTCTCCGGCCGCGCCGACCTCACCGCGTGGTCGATCCACGGCGAGAAGGACGGCTTCACCACGCCGCAGGACGTCGAGGACTCGAAGAAGCTGCTGCCGGCGACCACCAGGTTCGAAGAGGTCCCCGGCGCGGTGCACGCGTTCTTCGGCGACTACGGCGACCAGCCCGGCGACGGCGAGCCGACGGTGCCCAGGGCGCAGGCCCAGGACCGGATCGTCGCGCTCACAGCGCGGGCGCTGGCCGCGCTCAGCCCTCCATCCCCCTGATCGTCGCCATCGACGTCAGCCCGGACACCTCGATGATCGGGGCGAGCAGCGGGGTCGCGATGATCTCCGCCCGCTCCGCGTGCGCGAAGAGCACGCTCATCCCGGCGCTGTCGATGTAGAGCACCTCGGTGAGATCCACGACGAGCGGGCCCGTGACGTCGTCGAGGGCGGCGGCGAAGGAGTCGGTGTTGCTGAGGTCGATCTCACCGGCCACCTTGACCACAGACCTGCCCTGCGGGTCGGTGGTGCTGGTCAGCGTCAGCGGCGTCGTCATCGGGAATCATCACCTGCATCGTCACGGTCGTACCGGTCGGGTGGGGGAGGATGGCGACTTCGTCCATCATCGTGAGCATGATCGTCGTTCCGCGGCCGCGCCGCGCGTCCGGGTCGTCCTCGGGGGCCTTCCAGGTGCCGGTGTCCGCCACCGTGGCCAGCAGCGCGGCGTCGCCGGCCGTCTCCAGCCGGATGCGCACGCCCCCGCGTTCCGTGTCGCGGTAGGCGTGCTCGATGGCGTTCGCGCACGCTTCGCCGACGGCCAGCAGGACGCTCTGGGCGCGTCCCGTCGAGAACCCGCACTGCCGCAGCCAGCCGCGCAACGTCCGGCGGGCGCCCTGCAGCTGGCCGGGTTCCGCCGGGAAGGTCATGTCCAGCGGCGCGGGGTGCCGGTACATCAGCAACGCGACGTCGTCGTCGTAGCCGCCGGCGGGGGAGAGCGCGGTCATGATCTGCCCCGCGAGCTCCTCCAGCCCGTTCGCCCGCCCCTCCTGGACGGCGAGGGCGGCCTTCTCGATGCCCTCGGTCAACGAGCTGCGGCGGCGTTCGACGAGGCCGTCGGTGTAGGTGAGCAGCGTCGAGCGCGGCGGCAGCGTGCACTCCGCCTCGGTGCGCCGCACGCCCAGCTTGACCGCGAGCGGGATGGACCGGCCGCCCTCCAGCAGCTGCGTGGTGCCGTCGGCCAGCGCCAGGATCGCGGGCGGGTGCCCGGCGCTCGAGTAGACGAGGTGACCGGTCTGCGGGTCGAGGACACCGCAGAACACCGTGGTGCACAGGGCGCCGGGCACCCCGGCGGCGAACTGGTCCAGCGTCATGAGCGCCCGCGCGGGCCCGATCTCCTGGAGCATCAGGGCGCGGCAGGCACTGCGCAGCTGGCCCATCACGGCGGCGGCGGTGAGGCCGCGGCCCACGCAGTCGCCGACGACGATGCCGATCCGCCCGTCGGGCAGCGGGAACGTGTCGTACCAGTCGCCGCCGACCTCCAGCGGCCGCGCCGCCGGTTCGTAGCGCACCGCGAACCCGCCCGGCAGGTTCGACGGGCCGAGGATGGCGCGCTGCAGGGCCAGTGCCGTCTCGCGCTGCTGGTCGATCTGGCGGGCGCGGGACAGGCCCTGGGCCAGGTGGCCCGCCAGCAGGGACAGCAGCAGCTCGTCCTGCTCGGTGAACAGGTGCCGCTCGTCGAGGCGCAGCCAGAGCACCATCGGCCCGTCCGGGTGCTCGACCGTGACGGCCGTGCTGCCGTCGCCGACGAAGACCGGGATGAGCGCGGGGTGTTCCGTCAGCGCGGTCAGCGTCGCGCGCTGGCCCTCCGGCAGGTCGTCCCACGCCACGTCGCCCGCGGAGCTGCTGACCCGCGGCGTCTCGTGCACGGCGAAGACGACGGCCATGACCTCGGCGCGCCACAGCGCCTGGAGCTGGTCGAGCGCGCCGGACAGCGACTCGGACGTGCTGGTCGCCCTGGACAGCCGCACGCTCATCTCCGCGAGCGCGGTCTCCCGCCTGCGGGCGTGGTGCTCGGCCGTGACGTCGCGGAACGTGCCCACCGTCATCGTCCGGCCGCTGTCCGGGTCGTGCGCCGGGTTCATCAGGGCGCTGACCCACAGCCGCCTGCCGTCCCGGTGGGTCACCGGCACGGTCTGCGGGATCTGGTCACGCCCCGACCGCGCCTCGAACGCCTCCGCGAACTGCCTGCGCGCCTCGGGGTCGGTCCGCTCGTCCGGCCACCACGGCTGCGGGGCGGGCAGCGGCAGGTCCTCCGGCCCGTAGCCGAGGATGTCGGTGAACGAGGCGTTGATCTCGACCACCGTGCCGTCGTCGTCGCAGACGAAGAACGCCTCCTGCAACGAGTCGATGATCGCGTCCCGCCAGCGGGCGTGCTGGCCGCGCAACCGGAAGAGGTCGACGTTCGCCCGCACCCGCGCCAGCAGGTCCGCGGCCGCGAACGGCTTGACCAGGTAGTCGTCCGCACCCGCCCGCAGGCCCTCGCCCGAGGCCTCCTGCCCGGCCCGCGCGGACAGCAGCAGCACCGGCACGGCCATCGTGCGCGGATCCGCGCGCAACGCCGTGACCAGCGACAGGCCGTCCATGCGGGGCATCATCACGTCGCTCACGACCAGGTCCGGCGGGGTGCCGCGGGCCGCCTCCAGCGCCGCCACGCCGTCGGTCACCGCGCGGACCTCGTACCCGGCCCTGACCAGCAGGCGGGTGAGGTACTCCCGCATGTCGGCGTTGTCGTCGGCGACCAGCACGGTGGCGGGCACCTCCGGCGCGGCACCGGCGGCCGAGCTGAGCAGCAGGTCGTCGACGGTGAGGCCGGGGTCCGGCAGCCACCGCAGCGCCTCCTGCACGTACGGGGCGGCGATGTCCGACGGCGCGGGCAGCACGGGCTCCTGCGACACGGCGTCGGCCGGCAGGTGCTCGGTGCCGTACGGCAGCTCGATCGTGAAGGTGGTGCCCTCGCCCTCCGTGCTGGTCGCCCGGATGGTGCCGCCGTGCAGGCCCACCAGCTCCTGCACGAGCGCGAGCCCGATGCCGCTGCCCTCCTTGGACCGCGACCACGTGTGCTCGATGCGGTGGAAGCGCTCGAACAACCGCGGGATCTCGTCCTCCGACACGCCGACACCGGTGTCGGAGACCGTCACGACGGCCTTGCCCTCACCGGCGCGCACCGAGACGCCGACCGCACCGTCCACGGTGAACTTGAGCGCGTTGCTCAGCAGGTTCAGGACGACCTTCTCCCACAGCCCCAGGTCGACGTGCACCGGCCGGGGCAGCGGTGCGCAGTCGATCTCGAACCGCAGCCCCGCCTTCTCCACCGCCGAGCGGAAGACGCTGGCGAGCTCCGCGGTGACCGCCGCGAGGTCGACGGGCTGGTAGAGCGCCTGCATGCGGCCCGCCTCGAGCCGCGAGAAGTCGAGCAGGGTGTTGACGAGCTTGCCGAGCCGCAGGCCGTTGCGGTGGATGACCTCCAGCTCCTGCTCGACGTGCGGGTCCGCCTGCGCGAGCTGCTCGCGCAGGTCCTGCACCGGGCCCATGATCAGCGTCAGCGGCGTGCGGAACTCGTGGCTGATGTTGGAGAAGAACGCGGTCTTCGCGCGGTCGAGCTCGGCGAGCTCCTCCGCGCGGCGCTGCTGGGCGCGGAACCCGCGCGCTCCCGCGATGCCGGAGGCGATGTTGCCCGCCACGAGCTCGACGAACCCGCGGTAGCCGTCGTCGAACGGCCGGTGCCGGTTCAGGGCCGCCACCAGGAACCCGTAGGGCGTGCCGCCGGGCCGTTGCAGCGGAGCGACGAGAGCGCTGACCGGCGGGCTGCTCCACGAGCCGGTGGGCAGCCCCGCGACGCCGTCCAGGTCGACCAGGACCGACTCACCGCGCTTCGCGGCCTCCACCGGCCAGGGGCAGTCGTCTCCCGGTGAGACGACCTCGGGCGCGGCCGGATGACCGCGGCCGATGCCCGAGGCCTCCGCCAGGCGCGCGTGACCGTCCTCGAAGAGGTAGGCGAGGGTGAACGGGAGGTCGCGCTGGTTGCGCTGCAGCTGCGCGCAGGCGAACGCCAGCACCTCGTCCTCCTCGCGCGCCATGCTGGGGTCGGAGCCGAGGTCGCGCAGCGTGGCCATCCGCCGGTCGCCGACGACGCGGTCGGTCTCCTCGCTGACGACGCACAGCATCCCCGCCACCGCGCCGGTCTCGTCGCGCAGCGGGCTGTAGGAGAAGGTGTGGTAGCTCTCCTCCAGGTACCCGGACCGCTCCACGAACAGCTGGAGCGCCTCGTCCCAGGTCGCCTGCCCGGTCGTGAGCACGCTCTCGACCCTGGGCCCGATGTCCTCCCAGATCTCCGCCCACACCTCGGCCGTCGGACGGCCCAGCGCCCACGGGTACTTGTGGCTCAGGGTGTTGAGCCGGTAGGCGTTGTTGCAGAAGAACGTGAGCTCCGGTCCCCACGCCATCCACATGGCGAACCGCGAGGACAGCAGGATGCCGACCGCGGTCTGCAGACTCTGCGGCCAGCTCTCCGGCGGACCCAGCGGGGTGGCCGCCCAGTCGACGGCGGCCAGGTCGCGGCCGACCTCCGGGTCCTCGGCGAACACGCCGGCGAGACCGGGTCCGTCCGGTCTGGACCCGGTGCTGTCTTCGGAGCGCGTCACCGACCGTTCCTCCACTCCTGGACGAAGTTGACCTGTCCAGGGTGCCCACTTTCGACGGCGGTCGCACAACCAGTGGCGAGCGGCGCGCTGTGACGCCGCTCGCCCGGCCGGTCCGGCCGCCGGTTACTCGGTGCCCTCGAACACGACGGCCGCGTCGGTGCGCGCGGGTTGTCCCCACACGAGGTCGCGTGCCGCGGTGTCACCGGCGAGGTAGTGGCGGAACCACGACGTCATCACCCGTTTCGCCGCGGTGAGCTGGGCGGCGCGGGTGATGGACCCGGTGTCGCAGAACAGGCCGGAGGAGTCCATGAAGCCGCAGTGCGAGCCGCCGGTGATCGTGCGGAGCTGCCGCGACGGCGGCTTGGCGGCGAAGATCGGCCGCTGGTGGCCGACGACCGGCGCGATGGTGTCCTGCGACCCGGCGAGGAACTGCGCGGGCGCGGCGAGGCCGGCCGCCGCGGCCTTGGCCGACGGCGTGGTCTCGGCGGCCGCGTAGGTGGAGATCGCCGTGATCTTCGGGTTGCGGGCGGCGGCGAGCACCGCGGCGCCGCCGCCCATCGAGTGCCCGGACGCCCCGAGCTTGCCCGTGTCGACGTGCTCGCGGAACCGGGAGCCCGCGGTGCCGTCCTGGGCGGTGAGCCAGGCCAGTCCGGCGTTGAGGTCGTCGGCGAACCCGCCGTGGCTCGGGCTCAGACCGCCCTGGGTGGTCGGCACGATCACGACGAACCCCCATGACGCGAGGTGGTTGCTCGTGCTCGTGTACTGGGAGGTGGCCTGGAAGAAGCCGTGGCCGAACGCGATCGCGGGGAACCGCCCGGCGGCGACCGGCTGGTTCGTCCCGGCGGCGGTGGCGGGGTAGTGGACGCGGGCGGGGACGGACCTGCCGTTCGCGACGGCGGTGACATCGCTGTACGCCACCGGGTACGAGCCGGGGAGCCCGTAGTCCGGTGGCGCGGCTAACGCGGTCGGGGCGGCCAGGGTCGTGGCCACCAGGGCAAGGGTCATGGCGAGTGCTCGCATGAACCGCTCCTCGATGTGTGGGTGGAACTGCAGGGGACGAGGACGGCCGCACCTCGTGTGCGGGGACGAGGTTCCGGCCGGGTCAGGGGGAGCCGAACCGCATGCGCAGGTCCGTGACGGCGAGGTGCAGGAACGGCCTGGTCGCGGTGAGCCAGGTGAGCGGGCTGTCCGGGGTGACGCGCCAGCGCAGGCGGGTCAGGCGGACGCGGGCGGCGGTGCCCAGCTCGGTGCGGACCGCGGCGCCGGCCAGGGACTGCCAGACCGCGGTGGTGAGGCGGACGGGCAGGGCGGGCGACCGGCGGGGGAGCTCCTCCGCCGAGGCGAGCACCCGTCCCGCGGACGAGGCCGTGGCGTTCAGGCGCGGGTCGGCGACCAGCCGGAAGTCCGCCATCTCCTTGGGGATGCCCCACATCGCCCGCGCGCCCCGCCGCGACGTCGCGTCGTCCACCCAGATGTCCGTGATGGACAGTCCGGGCCGCAACCCCTTGCGCACCACGACGCCCACCATCAGCTCGCGGTAGGCGAGCAGGCCGGTCTCGTCGTAGTCCACGAACGCCGACACCACGAGCACGCGGCCGAACAGGGACAGCGGCACCACGCCCGGCGCGTGCGGGGAGATCGCCGGGCGTGGTGCCGTGGACACCGTGAGCCAACCTTTGCCGCAAAGGTTCCACGGTGCCGGAGGGTGGTCAGCGGACATCGGTCGCCTCATGTCGCAGGGCTGCCGGCGCGTGGGCCGGGACAGCGGGCCGGTGGGGTGCCACGGCGCGCAGCCGGGCGTAGGGCGCGCCCTGGGACGGGCGGAGGTCCGGTTCGCCCTTGTTGGGCCACAAGGACATCGCGCGTTCGGCGAGGGCCGTGATGGTCAGGGCCGGGTTGACGCCGAGGTTGGCGGGGATCGTCGAACCGTCCACGACGTGCAGGCCGGGGTGGCCGTGGACGCGGTGGTACGGGTCGATCACGCCGGTCTCGGAGGAGCCGCCGATCACGCAGCCGCCGATGAGGTGCCCGGTCAGCGGGATGTCGGCCAGGTCGTTCCACGCGCCCCTGGCGACGCCGCCCGCGCGCCGGGCCAGGGCACGGGCCACCTCGTGCCCGGCCGGGATCCACGACGGGTTCGGCGCGCCCTCGCCCTGCCGCGTGGTCAGGCGGCCGTGGCGCAGCGACGTGGTGAGCGAGTTGTCCAGGCTCTGCATCACCAGCAACGCGATGGTCTCCTCCGACCACCGGCGCGGCGTGTGCATGCGCAGCGCCGTGCGGTACTCGGAGCGCAGCTGCGCCAGGCCGCGCCGCAACCGGCCGGGGCCGCCGTCCACGAGCGTGGTCATGAGCAGGCCCAGCAGGTTGCTGCCGCGCCCGTACCGGACGACCTCCACGTGCGTGTCCGGGTTCGGGTGGATCGACGACGTGATCGCGAGCCCGCGCGTGTTGTCGATCTGCCCGCCCGGCACCCGCACCGCCACCACGGCCTCGGAGTTGGTGCGGCACAACGCCCCGACCCGCGGGGACAGCCCGCGCAGGCTGCCGCCGTCGCGCAGCCGGTGCAGCAGCCGCTGCGTGCCGAGCGACGCCGCCGCGAACACCACCTGCCCCGCGGTGAACACGCGTTCCGCGCGCCCGCCGGTCCGCCGGGTCCGCACCGCGTACCCGTCGGCCGTGGGCCGCACGTCGGTCACCGTGGTCAACGGCCACACCACGGCACCGGCCCGTTCGGCGAGGTGCAGGTAGTTCTTCGGCAGCGTGTTCTTGGCGTTGTGCCGGCACCCGGTCATGCACGCGCCGCAGGCGACGCACCCGTTGCGGCGAGGACCGGCACCGCCGAAGAACGGGTCCTCGCCGTCCGGTCCGAAGTGGACGCCGACGCGGACGGGGCGGAACGTCGGCTCCACCCCGAGGTCGACGGCCACCTCGCGGAGCAGCCGGTCGGCCTCGGTGCGGCACGGGTTCTCCACGACGCCGAGCATGCGGCTCGCCTGGTCGTAGTGCGGGGAGAGCTCGGCGCGCCAGTCGGTGACGTGCGCCCACCGCGGGTCGCGGAAGAACGCCTCCGGCGGCTCGTACAGGGTGTTGGCGTACACCAGCGAACCGCCGCCGACCCCGGCGCCGCTCAGCACCAGCACGTCGCGCAGCGGGGTGATCCGCTGAATGCCCGTGCAGCCGATCCCCGGCGCGAACAGGTAGTCGCGCAGCTGCCAGGACGTGCGCGGGAGCTCGTCGTCGGCGAACCGGCGGCCCGCCTCCAGCACGCCGACGCGGTAGCCCTTCTCGCTCAGCCGCAGGGCGGTCACCGCGCCGCCGAACCCCGAGCCGACCACCAGCACGTCGTAGTCCGCGGTCATCGCACTCCCTCCAGCCGCGCGGTGCGGCGCAGGTACTCCCGGGTGCTGCCGGGCCAGTTCGTCGTCACGGACCCGTCCTCGGCGCGGTACCAGGACGAACAGCCGCTCCACACCCCGCTCGCCAGCCGCTCGCGCATCTCCGCGTCGAACTCGTCGGCGACCTCGGGCGCCACCTCCACGGCCTCACCGGTCTCGGCGAGGCGGCGCACCGCGGCCACGACGTAGCGGCACTGCGCCTCGATCATCGTGACGATCGAGCTGCCGCCGAGGTTCGTGTTGGGGCCGTAGACGAGGAAGAAGCCGGGGAAGCCGGGCACGGTCAGGCCCAGGTGGGCGCGCGGCCGGCCGCCCCACACCTCGGCGAGGTCGCGGCCGTGCCTGCCGGTGACGCGCATCGGCAGCCGGAAGTCGGCGACCTCGAACCCGGTGCCCCAGATCAGGACGTCCGCGGGGTGCTCGCGGCCGTCGGCCGTGCGCAGGCCGTGCGCGGTGACCTCGGTGATCCGCTCGGTGACCACGGCGGCGTTCGGCGCCGAGAGCGCCGGGTACCAGTCGTTGCTGAACAGGACGCGCTTGCACCCCACCTCGGTCCGCGGCGTGACGAGGTCGCGCAGCCGCCGGTCGCGCACCCGCACCCGCCGGTGCGCCGCGGCGAGACCCGCGACCAGCCCGCGGGAGAACCGCCCGGACGTGAGCAGCCAGGTGAACGCCTCGCAGGCCAGCCACACCCCGCGCCGCGCCGCCTTGGAGGTCCACGGGCGGGCGCGTCCGCGCAGTCGCGCGTCGGGTTTCGGCAGGACGTGCGGCGCCGACCGCTGGAACACGGTGAGGTGCTCGGCCAGCGGCTGGATCCTCGGCACGAACTGGGCCGCACTCGCCCCCGTGCCCACCACCGCGACCCGTTTGCCGCGCAGGTCGACGTCGTGCCGCCACCGCGCGCTGTGGAACACCGGACCGGCGAACGCGTCGAGTCCGGGCAGGACGGGAGCGGCGGGCCGGTTCAGCTGGCCGACCGCCGACACCAGCACGTCCGCCTCGACGACGCCGCCGTCGGCCAGCTCGACCCGCCACCGGCCGCCGGTGAACGCCGCCGCGACGACCTCGGCGCCGAACCGGATCCGGTCGCGCACCGCGTCGGCGTTGCGCCGCAGGTAGGCGAGGATGTCGGGCTGGGCGGCGTAGCGGCGCGGCCAGGAGAGGTTGGGGGAGAAGGAGTACGAGTAGAGCGACGACGGCACGTCGCACGCCGCGCCCGGATAGGTGTTGTCCCGCCACACCCCGCCGACGTCGTCCGCGCGTTCGAGCACGGTGAACCGCTCGAAACCGGCCCTGCGCAACGACAGGGCGACTCCGAGACCGCCGAAACCGGCGCCGACGACCACTACTTCGGGGTTCGCTCGCACGTCTTCGAAGCTAGGAACAACCCCCGGCCGGCACTAGGACAACAACGGCCGCGTGGTTGACAATCGCGGCCATGAGGACGCTGCCCGAACCCGTGGTCCGGCACTGGGACTTCCCGCGCGGCATCGCGAGCGCGGCGCTGCTGGTGCGCTTCGGCGCCGCGCACGGCCTGGGACGCGACGTCCTGCTCGACGGCAGCGACCTCACCGCGGACCACCTCGCCGACCCGGTCGCGGAGATCGGCGCCTGCCAGGAGCTCGCGGTGGTGCGCAACCTCGCCGCGCGGCTGCCGCACTCGGGCATCGCCGCGGGCCGGCACTACCACGCCACCACGTTCGGCGTCCTCGGCCACGCGTTCCTCAGCGCCGCCACGATGCAGGACGCCCTCGGCATGGCGCTGCGCTACCTCGACCTCAGCTTCTCCTTCACCGCGCCCACCGCCGAGCTGGCGGGCGACCGGCTCGTCATCACGCTGCACCCCGGCGCGCTGCCGGACGACGTGCGGCCGTTCCTCGTCGAACGCGACCTGGCCGCCATCCACACGGTGATCGGCGAGCTGGTGCCCGGCGAGGTGCCGGTCCTGTCCGTCGACCTGGCCCACGCCGCGCCCGCCGACACCCGCCCCCACGAGGAGGTCTTCGGCGTCCGCCCCCGGTTCGCGGCCGGTCTCGACCGGTCCGTCGTGGACGCGTCGGTGCTCGCCCGCGCGCTGCCGCTGGCCAGTCCGGAGGCCACGGCGCTGTGCGAACGGCAGTGCGAGGACCTGGCCGCCCGCCGCCGGAGGAGGCCGGGCGTGGCGGGCGAGGTCCGCCGGGTGCTGGAGCTCTCGGCGCGGTTCGAGGAGAGCATGCCGGTGGTCGCCCGCGCGCTGGGCCTGAGCCCGCGCACGTTGCGGCGTCGCCTGACCGAGGCCGGCACCAGCTACCAGGCGCTGCTCGACGAGGTCAGGGCCGAACGCGCCGCCGTCCTGCTGTCCGGCGCGTCGGTCGAGCAGGTCGCCGCGCAGCTCGGGTTCGCCGAGGCCGCGAGCTTCATCCACGCGTTCCGGCGCTGGTACGGCACCACGCCGAGCAACTACGCCCGCACGCGCGGGACCTCAGGCGGCTGACCTCCTGGGCGCCCAGGCGAGGAGGTTCACGCCGATCCCGCCGAGCAGCACGACGCCCAGCATGCCGCCGAGCACCCAGAACACCTGGTCGTTGTCGGCCAGCGCGGAGTCGACGACCGTGCCGCCCTCCAGGTCGTAGCGGACCGCCACCCGTTCGCCGGGCTCGCGCTCCGGGCCGTTCTCCGACAGCACCTCCACCCGCTTCGAGCCGTCCGGCAGCGCGTACTCCACCCTCACCGAGGCGCTCTTCCCGGACTTCAGCCGCTCCAGAACGGTCCCCTCGGCGCTCGCCCACGAGCGCTGCTCCGCCGCCGACCGGAGCAGGACCACCAGCCCCACGACCGTCGCCGCCAGCACGAGCCCCGCCAGCACGCGGCCCCTGCGCGACCTCAACGAACTCGCCACCACACCCTCCTCGCGGAGGACATCGCTCCACCGCCGCCCGATGTGACGGCGGACGGCCGATCTTGATGATCACGCGGTGTGTCCTTGCGGTTTCGCAGTGTTACCGCTAGGCTAAATGACCTGGGAGCGCTCCCATTCCGCCGCTGCTGCTCGTTCAACGGAGAATGGAGGCACATTCATGCGCACACGCAACACCTTCGGGTCGAGGACCAGACGGCGGGGCGTGATCGCGGCGATCATCACCGTGCTCGCCTGCACGTTCCTGTGGGTCCCCACGGCCTCGGCGCACGGCACGATCGTCGGCCCGGCCACCCGCGCCTACCAGTGCTGGCAGACGTGGGGCAGCCAGCACACGAATCCGGCCATGCAGCAGCAGGACCCCATGTGCTACCAGGCGTTCCAGGCCAACTCCGACACCATGTGGAACTGGATGAGCGCGCTGCGGGACGGCCTCGGCAGCAACTGGCAGGCCGCCACTCCGGACGGGCAGCTGTGCAGCAACGCCCTGTCGCGCAACAACTCGCTGAACACGCCCGGCAAGTGGAAGACCACGAACCTGGGCGCGAACTTCTCGATGCACCTGTACGACCAGGCGAGCCACGGCGCGGACTACCTCCGGGTGTACGTCAGCAAGAACGGGTTCGACCCCACCACGCAGAGGCTGGGCTGGGGCAACCTCGACTTCATCACCCAGACCGGCAGGTACGCCCCGGCGAAGGACATCAACTTCACCGTCTCGACGAACGGGTCCTACCGCGGCCACCACATCGTGTTCACCATGTGGAAGGCCTCGCACGCCGACCAGATCTACATGTGGTGCAGTGACGTGAACTTCGGCTGATCCACGGTCCTGTGCGGACGGTGCGCGGGGTGCGGCTCGGTCGCATCCCGTGCACCGCTGCGCCGTCTCGCGAGCACCTTGCCTACAGTCCATAGGCGATCGCCTATGTGCTGTAGGCTGGGTGCATGCGCCCCTCTCTCACCGCGGCCACCGTGGTCGCCGACGCCGCCGCCCTCGCGGACGAGGCGGGGTTCGGGATGGTCACCCTGTCCGCGGTCGCGCGCCGCCTCGGCGTGCAGGCGCCCAGCCTGTACTCGCACGTCCGCGACCTGGAGGCCTTGCGGGACGGCATCACGGCCCTCGCGCTCGGCGAGCTGGCGGAGAGGGTCGGCGGGGCCATCGCCGGTCGTTCCGGGCTGGAGGCGTTGCGGGCGTACGCCGCGGCCACCCGCGCGTACGCGCTCGGGTCGCCGGGGCGGTGGCAGTCGTTGCAGCGGCGGGCCGGCGAGGAGGTCGTGCGGTCCGAGGCCGCCAGGAACATGGCGGCGCAGGCCGGATCCGTCCTCCGGGGCTACGAGGTGCCGCCGGGCGAGCACGTGCACGCCGTGCGGCTCATCGGCAGCACCCTCAACGGGTTCCTCGCCCTCGAACGCTCCGGCAGCTTCGACCACAGCGCCCCCGCGCCCGAGGAGTCCTGGGACAGGACCGTCGTGGCGCTGGACTCGCTCCTGCGGGCCTGGCCCGCCTGACCGACCGACACGGAAGAACGATGATCACCACACCGCTGACCGGCGAGCTCGTGCGCGGCGTCGCCGAGCTGGAGAAGACCGACCGGGGAGTGCTGCCGCACCGCCTGCCCGAGTGGGTGCGCACCCGGTTCCCCGACCCGCAGCTGATGGGCGCGGAGAGCAGGCCCTCCGGCGTGCGGATCGTGCTGGACACGGCGGCGACCGCCGTCGAGCTGGTCCTGCACCCGACGTACGCCTCCTACCGCGGCACCACCCGTCCGCGCGGCGCCGTCGACCTCGTCGTCGACGGCGAGGACTTCGCGAGCGAGCAGCTCAGCGGGGGCGACCACGTCGAGACCGACCTGACCACCGGAACCGTCGAGGTCCACCAGGGCGAGGCGTGCACGCTGCGGTTCGCCGGCCTTCCCGGCCGGGACAAGCTCGTCGAGATCTGGTTGCCGCACAACGAGACCGTGCACCTGGTCGAGCTGCGCACGGACGCTCCCGTCCGTCCGGCCGGGTCCACCGGGCGGATCTGGCTGCACCACGGCAGCTCGATCAGCCACGGCTCCAACGCCACCAGGCCGACCGGGATCTGGCCCGCCGTCGCGGCCCGCCGGGGCGGCGTCGAGCTGCACAGCCTCGGGTTCGGCGGCAGCGCGATGGTCGACCCGTTCACGGCGCGCGTCATGCGGGACCGGCCGGCGGACCTGGTCAGCGTGAAGCTCGGCATCAACGTCGCCAACTTCGACCTGATGCGGCTGCGGGCGTTCGTGCCGGCGGTGCACGGGTTCCTCGACACGATCCGCGACGGCCACCCGCACGCGCCGCTGGTGCTGATGTCGCCGATCTTCTGCGGCATCTACGAGGACACGCCCGGTCCAGGCGGCATGGACATGGCCGCGTTGGCCGAGGGCAGGGTCGTGTTCACCGCGACCGGACCGCACGGGCCGTTGCCGCAGCTGACCCTGCGGATCATCCGCGACGCCCTGGAGTCCGTGGTGGCCCAGCGGGCCGACGACCCGAACCTGCACTACCTGGACGGCACGCGGTTGTACGGCGAGCAGGACGCGGCAGAGCACCCGCTGCCCGACGCGCTGCACCCGGACGCGGTCTCGCACGAGCTGATGGGCCGGCGTTTCGCCGAGTACGCGTTCGGGCCCGGCGGTCCGTTCAGCCTTCCCGCAACGCCTGCGTGAAGGCGTCGGCGGCGGGGGAGCGGTGCTCGTCGGTGACGACGAGGGTCCGCCGCCGTTCGACCAGGCCGGGGTCGCGCACGGGCACCCACGTGACGCCGCGGGGCACGATGTCGGCGGCGAGTCCCGGCAGGACGGACACGCCGAGCCCGGCGGCGACCATGCCGAGCCGCGTCTGCCAGGTGCGGGCCTCGTGGCCGATCGTGGGCTCGGTCAGGGTCGGCCACGCCCCGAACTGCGGGTCGCCCTCCCTGCCCGTGCCCACGATCCACACCTGATCGGCGAGGTCGCGCACGTCGACGGACTCCTGGCTCGCGAACGGGTGCCCGTTCGCGACGGCGATGCCGAACCCGCGGCCCGCCGGCACGGGCTCGGCGCGCAACCCGGCCAGGTCGTAGTCGGGCAGGCCGTCGCCGACCGCGATCACCGCGACCTCGATCCGTCCCGCCCGCAGCCGCCGCAGCAGCACCGGGCTGCCCGCCTCGTCGAGCCGGACGGCCAGTGCCGGGTGGGCGGCCTTGAGGCGGGCGACCGCCCGCGGGACGAAGCTCGCGGCCGCGGTCGGGTAGGCGCCCGCGGCGAGCCGTCCCGCGATCTTGTCGCGCAGCCCGGCGATCTCCAGCTCCGCGGCCTCCAGGTGCGCGACGACCTTCCGGGCGTGCCCGAGCAGCGCCTCGCCCGCGGGGGTGGGGCGGACGCCGCGGGCCCACCGCTCGAACAGCGGGCTGCCCACGGCGGTCTCCACGGAGTTCACCTGGCGGGAGACGGCGGACTGCGTGTAGCCGAGCGCGTCGGCGGCCGCGGTGAACGACCCGCGCCGCGCGACCTCCACGACGACGCGCAGCCCGACCAAGGTCATCCCCGACATGCGGGCCAGTATCCCGGTCAGGCCGGGTGCTCCGCGTCCGCGGCGCGCGCCGAGTCCCGCTGGGCCTCGAAGCCCGCGAGCCGTTCCCGCACCGCGCCCGTGACCAGCTCGTAGGCGTCGGAGTTGAGCAGCAGCCGCAGCGGGGGCGCGTCGGACAGCGCCGCCTCGACGATCGCGTGCGCCACGCCGGACTGGCTGCCGGGCATGTCCTCGACCGGCATCGGCGAGGTGTCGGCGGGGCCGCCCCGGTAGGGCTCGCTGACCGGCACGCGCTGCGCGGCGTCGTAGAAGCCGGTGCGGACCATGCCCGGCTCGACCAGCACCGTCCTGATCCCGAACGGGGCGACCTCGGCGGCGAGCGTCTCGAAGTAGCCCTCCACGCCCCACTTGGTGGCGTGGTAGATCGCGAAACCGGGAAACGTGATGTGCCCGCCCATGCTGGAGAGCTGCACGAACACCCCGCCGCCCTGGGCCCGCAGCAACGGCACGGCCCTGCGCGCGACCTGGATCGACGCGGTCAGGTTCGTGGCGATGGCGGACTCCACCTGCTCGTCGCTGAGGTCCTCCGCCGCGCCGAACACGCCGCTGCCCGCGTTGGACACGACGACGTCGATCCGGTCGTGCTCCGCGAACGCCTCGCCCAGCACGCGCCCGACCTGTGCCGTGTCGGTCACGTCGAGAGCGCGCCGCCACAGCCGGTCGCCGTACCGCTCGGCGAGGTCGTCCAGCCTGCGCGGGTCGCGCACGGTCGCGGCCACGCGGTCTCCGCGCGCCAGGACCTGCTCCACGAGCTCGCGTCCGATTCCCCTCGATGCTCCTGTGATGAACCACGTTGCCATGCGGTCCACGCTAGGCACGCCCTGGCATGAGCACCAGCGATGGTTTTTCAGTCCAGCCATGCGAAACGCGCATGGGAATATCGAGACCCGCCGCGACGTATAGTTGAAATGTGAAGAAGATTGGCTTCCTGTCGTTCGGGCACTGGTCGGACAGCCCGCACTCGCAGACGCGGACGGCGGCGGACGTGCTGCTCCAGTCGATCGACCTGGCCGTGGCGGCCGAGGAGCTGGGCGCGGACGGCGCCTACTTCCGGGTGCACCACTTCGCCCGGCAGCTCGCTTCGCCGTTCCCGCTGCTCGCCGCGGTCGGCGCGAAGACCGAGCGCATCGAGATCGGCACCGGTGTCATCGACATGCGGTACGAGAACCCGATGTACATGGTCGAGGACGCCGGGTCGGCGGACCTCATCTCGGGCGGCAGGCTCCAGCTCGGCATCTCCCGGGGATCGCCCGAGCAGGTCGTCGACGGGTGGCGCCACTTCGGCTACCAGCCCGCCGAGGGCGAGACCGACGCCGACATGGCGCGGATGCACACCGAGCTGTTCCTGAAGGTGCTGGAGGGCGGCGGTTTCGCACAGCCCGCCCCGCGCCCGATGTTCCCCAACCCGCCGGGGCTGCTGCGCGTCGAGCCGCACGCGCCCGGCCTGCGCGACCGCATCTGGTGGGGCGCGGCGTCCAACGCCACCGCCGTGTGGGCCGCGCGGCAGGGCATGAACCTGATGAGCTCCACCCTCAAGTACGACGAGGGCGGCGCGCCGTTCCACGTCCAGCAGGCCGACCAGATCCGCGAGTTCCGCAAGGCCTGGACCGAGGCCGGCTGGGAGCACGAGCCGCGGACGTCGGTGTCGCGCAGCATCTTCGCGATCACCACCGACCTCGACGACATGTACTTCGGCGGTGACGGCGAGAGCCGCGACCACGTCGGGTTCATCGACGGCCCGAACCAGGCGATCTTCGGCCGGTCCTACGCCGCCGAGCCCGACGTGCTGGTCAAGCAGCTCGCCGAGGACGAGGCGATCGCCGAGGCCGACACGCTGCTGCTGACCGTGCCGAACCAGCTCGGCGTCGAGTACAACGCGCACGTGCTGGAGAACATCCTCGTGCACGTCGCGCCGGCGCTCGGCTGGCGCTGACCTCAGGACCGGTGCCGGTCCGGGCTCGGACCGGCACCGTCAGCCCGTCAGCCTCGCCAGGCGCACGACCAGCTCCTCGATCGCGGTGTGCAAGGGCGGCAACGGGAACACGCCCTGCATCTCGCGCAACCCCGTGATCGCGGCCAGCGTCAGCGCCGTGTCCAGCCGGGTGTCGGTGCTGTGCGACAGGCCGGCGGCGACGCACCGGTCGAGCACCTCCACGAGCGTGTCGAGGGCGGCCGCCGCGTTCGGGTCCACCGCGTTCGCGGGCGTGAGCACGAGCTTGCGCCGCGCGGGGTGGGCCTGCCCCAGGTCCACGTACACCCGGTACCGGGTGATGAGCTCGGTGCGCGGGTCGGTGATGCCCGCGACGGCCGCGTCGGTCTGCTCGGCGATGTGCGCGAACGCGATCTCGCGCAGCCGGGCGTGCAGGTCGGGCAGGCCGGGGAAGTGCGGGTAGATCGCCGGGCCGGTGATGCCCGCCGCGCGTGCCACGCCGCGCAGCGTCAGCGCCTCGGGGGAGCCCACCTCGTCCAGCAGCTTCCACGCCGCCTGCTCGATCTCGATGCGCAGCAGGCCGCCCTGGCCCTTGCGGTTCTGCTGGCGGCGAGGGGGTTCTCCGCGCGTCATGCCGATGATCGTACCCAGCTCGAAGCACACCGAATTCGCTAGTGACCGGCATCACTATGCAAGTGTTTAGCGATTCGGGCATGCTGATCGCCATGACCACTGTTGACCGACCCGCCTACTTCGACGGGTTCATGGCGCCGGTGCCGGACGAGATCGACGCCGTCGAGCTCGAGGTGACCGGCACGCTGCCGCCCGAGCTGACCGGGCGCTACTTCCGCAACGGCGCGAACCCGTTGCCCGGCACCGATCCCGGCCACAACTTCGCCGGCGTCGGCATGCTGCACGGCGTCCGGCTCGAGAACGGCCGGGCCGGCTGGTACCGCAACCGGTGGGTGCGCACACCGATGCTGGACGGCGTGCCGCCGGACAGGGAGAACCCCACCGCGCCGGACGGCGTGCTGCGCAACAACACCTCCAACACGAGCGTGCTGCACCACAACGGGCGCATCTTCTCGTTGGTGGAGAACGGGTTCCCGATCGAGATGACCGACGGGCTCGACACCGTCGGGCCGTTCGACTTCGGCGGCCGGCTCAAGACCGCGATGACCGCGCACCCCAAGGTCGACCCGAAGACCGGCGAGCTGCACTTCTTCGGCTACGGCCTGAGGCCGCCGTTCGTGACCTACTACGTGGCCACGGCGGACAGCGAGATCGTGCACAGCGCCGAGATCGAGGTGCCCGCGCCGACGATGATGCACGACTTCGCGATCACCGAGCACCACGTCGTGTGGCTGGACCTGCCCGTCGTGTTCGACATGGAGCTCACCCGCGAGCCCGGCCTGCCGTACCGCTGGAGCGACCGGTACCGCCCCCGCATCGGCGTCATGCCGCGCCACGGGCGCAACGCCGACGTGCGGTGGTTCGACGTCGATCCCGGCTACGCCTTCCACGTCGGCAACGCCTTCGAGGACGAGCAGGGCCGCGTCGTGATCGACGCGGTGACCTACGACGAGGAGGGCTTCGGCCTGGTCTGGTCCGGGCTCGGCGGGTACGCGGACCTGTCGAACGCGCTCGCGCACACGCCCACCCTCGGCGGCAGCCTCTACCGCTGGACCCTCGACCTGCGCGACGGGTCCGTCCGCGAAGGTGCGCTCGACGACCTGCCCGTGGAGTTCCCGACCGTCAACGACGACCACGCCGGCCTCGGCCACCGGTACGTCTACGCGGTCAGCACGCCGTTGCTGGTCGACTCCATCGAGCCCTCGATCATCAAGTACGACACCACGACCGGCGAGCGGCAGCAGCACGTGCTGGCCGGCCACTGGAACCCCGGCGAGGCCGAGTTCGTGCCCGCCGCGGACGACGCCGGCGAGGACAGCGGCTGGCTGCTGTCCATCGTGAGCAGCGAGAACGCCGCCGAACTGCTCGTGCTCGACGCCTCCGACGTGACGGCCGGTCCCGTCGCCTCCGTGACGTTGCCGCGCCAGGTCCCGGCGGGCTTCCACGGCGCGTGGATCGCCGACTAGGTCAGGGCGAGCAGCCCCGGGCCTGCTTCGGGAGTGACGTCGTGGGCGGAGATCCGGGTCCCGCAGGAGTCGCACTCCAGTGACGCGTGCGCCTCGCCGTCGCAGCCGGTGTGCCGGTAGTGGACCGGCGGGCCGTCCGGGGCCATGTACGCGTCGCCCCACTCCCTGATCGCCATCAGCACCGGGTAGAGGTCGTGCCCCTTGCGGGTGAGGCGGTACTCCGGGTGCTCACCGCCGTCGGCCTGCTGCCGCGCGAGGACGCCGTGCTCGACCAGGCGCGTGAGGCGGTCCTGCAGGCGGCTGCGCGGGATGCCGAGGTTGGCGCGGAACGCGTTGAACCTGCGGACGCCCGCGAAGGACTCCTTGAGGATCAGCAACGTCCAGCGGTCGCCGAGCAGCACGAGCGGGCGCGTGATCGAGCACGGGATGTCGGCGAGCTCTTCGTACCGCATGGGCCCACTCTAACCGGACGGTCCCTTTTCGAGACCAGTGCTGCTAGCGTCTGGTCTCGAAAAGAGACCGGAGGTCCCGTGAGCACTCTCGCCGAAGGCACCACCTACGACGCGCTCCGCACGTTGCTGGCCGACCGCTGGACGTGCCGCCAGTTCCGGCCCGACCCGGTGCCCCGGGACGTCCTGCGCACGCTGCTGGACCTCGCCCAGCGCACGCCGTCCTGGTGCAACACCCAGCCGTGGCAGGTGGAGCTGACCGAGGGCGCGGGCACCGACCGGCTGCGGTCACGGCTGCTGGCGCACGTCCGCGAGAACGGCGGCACGCCCGACTTCGCGTTCCCCGCGCAGTACACGGGCGTCTACCGGGACCGGCGGCGCGAGTGCGGCGTGCAGCTGTACCGGAGCGTCGGCGTCGAGAAGGGGGACCACGAGGGCACGCTGCGCCAGGCGGTGCGCAACTTCGAGCTGTTCGACGCCCCGCACGTCGCGATCATCACGACCGAGGCCGACCTGGGCGTCTACGGCGCGATCGACTGCGGTCTCTACCTGAACAGCTTCCTGCTCGCGGCGCAGAGCCTCGGCCTCGGCGCCGCACCGCAGGCCGCGCTCGCCGCGTACCCGGACTTCTTCCGCGACCACTTCGGACTCCCGGCGAACCGGCTGGTCGTCGCGGGCGTGTCGCTCGGGTACGCCGACACCTCGCACCCGGTCAACTCGTTCCGCACCAGCCGGGGCGACGCGGCCGTCACCTGGCACACGGACTAGGAGTTCGCCCAGCGCACCACGTCGGCCACGGCCGCGTTCCCGCCGCACAGCACGAGTCCGAGCCGTGCGCCGGGTCCGACGCGGTCCAGGACCGTGCGCGCCGCCGGCACCAGGCAGCCGGCGGCGGGCTCGGCCCACACCTTCTGCGTCTCGGCCAGCGCGAGAGACCCTCGGGCGGCCTCGGCGTCAGACACCAGCAGGACGTCCTCCAGCAGTGCGACGGCGTGGTCGTAGGTCAGTTGCGACACGTGCGGCGCCGCGAGAGTGGAGACCACCGACGTCGGTGTGAAGTCCACGGGACCGCCCGCGGCCATCGCCCGACGCATCGCATCGGCACCCACGACTTCCACACCCCACACGCGAACGCCGGGCACCAACGCGTGGAACGCCGTCGCGACGCCCGCCGCGAACCCTCCGCCGCCGACGCTCACCAGCACGTCGGTGAGGTCCGGCGCGGCCTCGGCGAACTCCAGGCCGACGGTGCCCTGCCCGGCGACCACCACCGGGTCGTCGTAGGGGTGTACGAGGGTCGCACCCGCCTCGACCAGGTCGTTCATCAGCGCGAACGCCGCCGCGAGACCGTCGGTGAGCCGCACGTCCGCACCGGAGGCGCGGGCCAGCTCGACCGAGCGGGCGGGCGCGGTCGACGGCATCACGACGGTGGCGGCCACCCCGAGCTCGCTCGCGGCGTCGGCCAGCGCGATGCCGTGGTTGCCGCCGCTCACCCCGACCACGCCCGCCGCCCGCGCCTCGTCGGACAGCGAGAGGATCTTCGCGAACGCGCCCCGCGTCTTGAAGGAACCGCTGCGCTGCAGCAGTTCCAGCTTCACCGTCGTCGGGACGCCCAGCAGCGCGGACAGGCCGGGGGAGGGCAGGGCGGGCGTGTGCAGCACCCATCCGTCGATCACCCCGGCCGCGGCCCGCACGTCGTCGATGGTCAGCAGCTCCGCCATGCCGTCACCCTATGTGTCACCAGGGGACGACGCCGCCGTCGTCGAAGAAGCCGCCGCGTGGACCGTCGTCGGGCAGGGTGGCGAGCTTGAGCGCGATCGCGGCGCCCTCGTCCGGTGTGCGCGGCGAGGCGAAGCCGGTGAAGTCCGTGGCGACGTAGCCGGGGCAGGCGGCGTTGACGATGATGTCCGTCCCGGCCAGCTCGCGGGCGTACTGCGCGGTGATGCTGTTGAGCAACGACTTCGACGGGGCGTAGGCGGCGAGCTGCGGGCCGGTCTGCAGTGCGAGCGAGCCCATGTTGCTGGAGATGTTGACGATGCGAGGCGACTCGGCGCGGCGCAGCAGCGGGAGCACCGCGTTCGTCACCCGGATGACGCCGAACACGTTGGTGTCCAGCACGGTCCGCAGCACATCGAGGTCCACAGTGGACGGGATCTGCGCGCCGCCGTCCGTCCGGCCGGAGATGCCCGCGTTGTTCACGAGCACGTCGAGGCGGCCCGCGGTCTGCTCGATGGTCTTGGCCGCCATCGCGACACTGTCGTCGGAAGTCACGTCGAGGGCGACCCCGAACGCGTCGATGCCGTCGGCGCGCAGGCGTTCCACGGCCTCTTCGCGCCGCGTGGCGTCGCGGGCGCCCACGGCCACCGCGAAGCCGGCCGTGCCGAGGGCGTGGGCGATGGCGAAACCGATTCCCTTGTTCGCGCCGGTGACCAGCGCGGTCTTCTTGTCGTTCACGTCGTCCATGGTCAGCCGGGTGCGCGCCGGTCGTCCAAGATCGTCTCGGTACCCCGTGATACCCGAGGGGTATTAGGCTCGCGGGCGTGGACCTCGAGACGCGGGAGCTCCGCTACTTCGTCGCCGTCGCGGAGGAGCTCCACTTCGGACGCGCCGCCGACCGGCTCGGCATCGCCCAGCCGCCGCTGTCGCGCGCGATCCGGCAGCTGGAGCACCGGCTCGGCGTGCGGCTGCTCGACCGCGACCGGCGGGGCGTGGCGCTGACCGAGGCGGGCCGGGTGCTGCTGCGCGAGGCACGACTGGCCCTCGACGCCGTCACCGCCGCGGCCAGGCGGACCCGGCGGGCGGGGGACAGCCGGCGGCCGCTCGTGCTCGTCACCAAGGCCGGAGCGTCCCACGAGCTGCTGCGACGCCTGCTCGACGCGGTCGCGAACGCCCCGGACGCGGTGCCCGTCGAGGTCCTGCTGTGCGAGGTCGGCGAGCAGGCGGGCCTGCTGCGGGACGGGACCGCGGACGTGGCGATCATGCACCGGCCGTACGACGACCTGGCCGGGTTCGACACCGAGGACCTCTTCGTCGAGGGCCAGGTCGCGATCCTGCCCAGGACGCACCCGCTCGCGGAACGCGAGAAGCTCGTGCTCGCCGACGTCCAGGACGTGCCGGACCTGCCGATCGCGCGGTGGCCGCGGCTCGACGGGTCCTATCCGGACGGACCGGGTCCCGAGGTGCGCACGCAGTCGAAGCTCGCCCAGCTCGTGGCGCTCGGCAGGACGCTGCTCGTCATCCCGGCGTCGAGCCGCGCGTGGCAGTGGCCGGAGCACGTGGCGGTGCCGGTGGTCGACGCCCCCGACGTCACCACGGTGCTCGCGTGGCAGCCGTCCACCACATCTCTCGCCGTCGCCTCGCTCGTGCGCACGGCGGCCGGGTTGCGGGAAGGGACCTGATGCGGAAGACGGCCGGAAGCGCGCTCCACGCGTCGTTCGAGTTCGGTGGCCTGACGGTCGTCGCGCTGCTGGACGGCCACCTCGACCTGCCGCCGTCGCGGCTGCGGCCGCCGGACGGTCTCACCGTCGACCCGGTGCTGGTCGACGGGCAGCTCCGCCTGTCCGTCAACGCCTTCCTGGTCGACGACGGCCGGCAGCGCGTCCTGGTGGACACGGGCGCGTCGACCAGCTGGGAGCCGACGCTGGGCAGGCTGCTGGACAGCCTCGCCGCGGCCGGTCTCGACCGGGGTTCCATCACGGACGTCGCGATCACGCACGCGCACCTGGACCACCTGAACGGGCTCATCGCGCCGGACGGCTCGGACGCTTTTCCTGCTCTGCAACGGGTTTTCCTCGGCAAAGGCGACGAGGGACGGCTCTCGGGCGACTTCGCCCGGTTCCGGGACCGGGCGGTCCTCGTCGCGGAACCGCTGCCGGTGACGCCGTGGATGACCGCGCTGCCCGCTCGCGGACACACGCCCGGACACACCGTCTACGACGTGCGGACCGACGCCGGCCACCTGCTCGTCTGGGGCGACACGATCCACGTGCCGTCCGTGCAGTTCGCGCACCCCGAGGTGGCGTGGGAGCTGGACCACGACCAAGAGCTCGCGCGCGCCGAACGGGCCGCTCTCCTCGCGAGGCTCGCCACGCCGGGGCACTTCGTCGCGGGCGCCCACCTGGACTGGCCGGGAATCGGCGGGGTCGTGCCGGCCGGCGACGGGTACGCGCTGGTCACCGACCTGGGCTGACGCCCCTCACCGCCACCGCGAGCAGGCGTTCCGCCGCGGCCGCCGGGGCGCGGTGCTGTTCGGTCGCCATCGCGATGCCCACGACCAACGTCACCAGCTCGACCGCGGTGACGTCCTCCGCGACCGCCCCGGCCTCGATCGCCTGGCGCAGCAACGGTTCCACGGCCTCGCCGATGACGTTGGCGCACGAGTTGCCGTTCACGGGATCGGCCTCGTAGGACAGCGCGGTCGCGAGCCCGCGCGCCGTGACGCAGTAGTCCATCAGGCCGGCCAGCCACGTGAGCAGCGCGTCCCTGCTGTCGCTCGCGCCGGTCAGCTCGCGGGCACGGGCGGACAGCGCCTCGATCCGTTGATGGGACACGGCTTCCAGCAGCGCTTGGCGCGTGGGGAAGTGGCGGCGCACGGTCGCCGACCCGACCCCGGCGACGCGGGCGATCTGCTCGAGAGACGCCCCCGCGCCGTGCTCGGCCACCTCCCGCTCGGCCACGGCGAGGATCCGCCCGTGGTTGCGCCGGGCGTCGGCGCGCTGGCTCTCGGTCATGGCACCCTCGTGGTTGATAAACGGCGGGGTCCGCCATATCGTAGCGGACACAGAAACGGCGGACCCCGCCGTTTTGCTGCGAGCCCCACCTGAGGAGAGCCATGTCCGTGCTCGTCACCGGAGCCACCGGCAAGCAGGGCGGCGCCGCCGTCCGTGCACTGGTCGCGGCGGGTGTGCCCGTGCGCGCGCTGGTCCGCGACCCCGAGTCCGAGCGCGCCAGGGCGTTGGGCGTTGAACTCGTCGCGGGCGACCTGAACGACCGCGAGTCGCTGACCGCCGCGACCAAGGGCGTCCAGGCGGTGTACTCGGTGCAGATCGCGCCGTTCACCGCCGACGGCTTCGACTTCGCCGCCGAGCTGGCCCAGGCCGGCAACCTCGTCGACGCCGCGCGGGAGTCCGGCGTGCGGCAGTTCATCCAGACCACCGTCGACGGCGCGGGCCGGCGCGTCCGCGACGAGCGCTTCCCGATCCTGGAGGCGTCGATGAACACCAAGGCCGCCATCCAGGACCGGGTCCGCGAGGCGGGCTTCGAGCGGTGGACGCTGTTCAAGCCGGGCTTCTTCATGGAGAACTTCCTGCCGTCGTCGGCGTTCCTGTTCCCGCGCGGCGTCGAGGGCGGCCTGGTCACCATGCTCAAGCCGGCGACGGAGCTGGCCCTGTTCGCCGTGGACGACATGGGCCCGGCGGTGGCCGCCGCGGTCGCGGACCCCGACCGGTTCCACGGCGTGGAGCTGGAGTTCGCGAGCGACCGCCTGTCGATGGCCGAGATCGCCGAGGTGCTGTCCCGCGCCCTCGGCACCGACCTGGTCGCGCCGGACCTGACGCTGGACGAGGCCCGCGCCGCCGGGATGCCCGAGATGGGCGCGGGCCACGACCGGCTGAACGAGACCGGCATGGCGGGCCGTCCCGAGTACGCACGGGAACTGGGCCTGCCGCTCACCGGCTTCGAGACGTGGGCGCGGCAGCACCTGGCCTGACGCCTCAGGGACAGGGCCAGACGACCTCGACGTCCCCGAGGTAGCGGGCCCGTTCCTCCGCGGACAGACCGCCGGTGACGACGGGGCACAGGGTGCGCACCCAGGCGGCGGGATCGGCCTCCCACACCGCCAGCGCGCCGTCCGGCCCGGCGGTCAGCAGCCCGCCGTCCCCGGTCGAGGCCAGCCCGGCGACGGGCCCGGGACGGCTCCAGGTGCCGACCTGGCTGCCGTCCCCGGCGTTCCAGAGCAGGAGGTCACCGGTGTCGGGGTGGACCTGGGCGACCAGTCCGGGAGCGAACGCCACCAGCGTCGCGGGGTCCTCGAAACCCACCCCGAACACCACCGACCGCCGCCCGTCGTCGAGGAGCACCCGCCCGTCGACGTCCACCGCGGCCACCTGCTCGCCGTCGTCGCTGACCGCGAAACCCCGGACGTCACCGGGGAAGCGGGCCTCGCGGACCTCGTCGAGCTCGTCGCCGTCCCACCGCCACAACCCGATGGAGGAGTCCCCGGCCCCGGTCTCGCGGACGACGGCCACCGCACCACCGCGCGAGCTCCCGGCGATCTCCTGGTGGTCCGCGGCCGGACTCTGCACGGCAGCAGCGGCTTCGTGCACGACCGGCTTCCCGCCGGCGCCGGCCGTGACCAGGTGCTGACCGTCGCCGACGAACACTCCCGCTCCGGAAACCCTTTGCCCGTCAGGACTGATCTGCACCCGCGGCCCGACCGCCGCGCCGCGGGACTTCTCCGCCAACGTCCGCACGTCCCGCACCACCACACCGTCGCGCCCGGCGACGGCGGCGGTCCCGCTCGCGCTGACCGCCACCCCGGTGACCCCGGCGGCACCGCGCCCCTGCACACGCACCCGGTTGTCCTGGTCGGGCGAGGACACCACGACAGTCCCGTTCTCCGACATGGACACGACGAACCGGCCGTCCTCGCTCATCCGGAGATCGAGAATCCGCGTGGGGTGCCGGAAGAGCTGAGCCCGCTGCACAAGCTCTTGGTCGAACAACGACACGGCACCCTGCTCGGTCCCCACGACGATCCGCGCACCGTCCCCGGACATGCTGACGCAGCAGGAATCTTCGCCCACCTCGACCGCCCGGACCCGCGCCCGCGTCTTGAGGTCCCACAGCTCGAGCGCGGACCCGTTCAGCAGGACCATCGCCGACTCGCCGACCGCGAACCCGCGCGGCCACACCTTCGCCGCCCCGACCTCCGACCACCTCCCGCTCGCCGGCTCGAAGGTGACGATCTTCGACCCGGCGGCCCGCCCTTCCGCCGTGTACAAGAGGTCCCCGCGAAACTCCAACGGCCCCCCGGCCGAGTCACGTCCTTCGTCGACGACCGCCGCAGCCCCGGTCCGCACGTCCCACACGCCCAGCGCCGGCTCGGCACCACCGCTCCGGTCCCCGGACGCCGCCACCCACCGCCCATCACCGGACAGCGCCACCCGTTCCACGGCGGAGGTGAACGGAATCTCCTGCACCAGCGACCCGTCCGCGACGTTCCACACCTTCACCGCCACCCCGTCGGAGCTGGCCAGCACCCGCCCGTCCCGGCTCAGCGCCAAGGCGGAAGAGGCATCCGGCAACGAGATCCCACTGGCCCGGCGGGACTTCCCGTCCCACAGCGCAACCCGCCCGTCCCCGTGCGCATGGGCAACCACAGCCCCGTCACCACTGACCGCGACGTTGGCCCGAGTCCTCACACTCGCCGGCCTGGTACGACTGATCGTGTCCGTACCGGCCGACACCACCGACACCACGTACCGCGCGCGATCCAGCATCCCCATCAACGCGGACTGCGCCTGCACCGAACGATCAGCACCCCACGAGGCCAACGCGAGCCGAACCGCCAGCTGCGGATCGGCGGACACCATCCGCGACGCCTCCCCGGCCAACGCCCGCGACAACGCGAGCCGAGCCTGAGCAGTGGCCCGATCCCTCTCGGCGACAGCAACCCGCTGCTGCCACACGGCAACCCCACCGGCCACCAACGCGAGGGCCAGCAACCCGGCCAACACCCCCACCAGCCGCCGCTGCTGCCGCGAGTCCTCACTGATCAACTCGTCCTTGGCCACCCCGTGCACAGCGGCGGCCAACGTGGCGACGGCCCCCCGGAACTCCCCACCACTCATCGCCTCGGGCGCCCGAAGATCCACCCACAACGGCTCGGCGGAAAACCACCCGGCCAACGACCGGGGCAACGCGGTGGTCAACTCCCAGTCGAAGTCACCGGCGTCGTCGTCCCACACCAGCTCCCCACCGGTGAGCACGATGAGGAAGGTGTCCCGCGACTTCCGCTCCCGCCACAACGACACCTCCCGCTCGACCCACACAGACGCGGCAGACTCGGGACAGGCCAGCAGGGTGAACGTCCGAGACGCCAGCAGAGCAGTCCGGATCGACGACCACAGATCAGGACTGGCAGCCAAACTCACGTCGTCCCGGAACACCCGCAACGCCCGAGGCCGATACCAGGCCCGCCCGAGCCGATGCAGACTCCGCTGCACCTTCTTGGCCAACGGCCGATCAGCCGCATGACTGTAGGAGATAAACCCGTCGTACAAGCGCGCCCCCTCACGGCAGGACAAATCCTACGAGCAAGACACCAAGCCGTCAGGCAATCGGGCAATGCCGAAGGCGAGCCACGCGAAGGCGAAGCCGAGCCGCCTTGTCTTGAAACGAAGGTTCCGGTGGGGTCCCGTCACGAGTCGTGCCTGATGCTCTTGCCGCGCCCGAGGGGTCAGGTCAAGTCGACACGCTTTTCGTCGACTTGACCTGACCCCTCGGGTGTGGCTGCCTCACGCGCGGCTCGTGACGGGACCCCACCCGAACCGCACCACCCACGCAACGCGCAGCCGCCCAACGCAACAGGCGTGCCATCAACCCGCCGGGGGCGCGGTACCCCCGATCAGATTGGCGGGGGTCTGGGGGCAGCGCCCCCAGGGGGAAGCCCGCAACCGCAACCCGACGCACGCAACCCGACGCACGCAACAGGCGAATCGCAACAGGCGAACCGCGACACCGCAGCAGCCCAAACCCCACCCCGGACCAGCCATATCCCCCAAAAAGGTGAACCCAGCAAATTCTCCGAAAACCAGCGCAACGATCACCGAAGTCGTACGTCTATGTGGGTGTCGCAAGCAGCACAGCCACGGACGTTCGGGCGTTCCAAGGCAGGAGAACGCAGCAGGCGACCAAGGGGAGCGAAGGGACGGCGGGGGCCAAACTTCGCGGCGATGTGCGGCCGGACCGAACGGGAGAGCGGTCCGGCCGCACAGTTTCTCGGCTCAACGACCGCAAGGCACAGGCCCGGCATACGCCCGGCAGGGTGCCAGCCCAACCACGCCGCCGAGCGAAGCGAAGGCCACCCAGGCCTGCCGAGCGAAGCGAAGGCCTCAGCGCCAAAAATTGTCAGACCCCCCGAGCACAATCATCCGCATGAGGTCGTCGACCAAGCGGGAGTGCTCGAGATGGATCACGTGCTGGCGAACCTGCTCCACGAACGCGTGTTCGCAATCCTCAACCAGCTGGAATCCCCGGAGACCGAACGTCTCACGGCAGCCTGGCGCACCCTGTTGCACCACCACGGCCAAACCGAGAGCGGGGCCTGCAGGGCGTGCGGCCCGAGATGGCGCAAACACATGTGCTCGGTCTGGCGGGTGGCCGCGACGCACTTCCTCCGCGGGCTTCCTCCACCGGCCGCGTAACGGATCCGCTCTCGATCCCGACTCAACTGCCACTGGACCACCGCGGAATAAACCAGAACCCGACAGCGGTTGGACGGCATGAGAGCCCCGTGAGGCCGCGAAAGCCTCCGACCCCGGACGCGGAGGTGGGTCAGCACCACCGCAGCCGTCAGAACGCTGCTGAGCCGTAGTTCAGGAATTCGCGAACCTGGACGAGGCGTTCAGCCACCCACGACGGCACCACGGACACCGAAAAGGCACTACGGGTACTGGGAACTACGGGTACTGGGAAGAGCGACACCGCACGGACTTCCGAACGGCCAGGGGGATGGCCGCGCAGGAGATCAGACGGTCACACCGCGAGCGTTGAGCCAGGGCAGCGGGTTGATCTTCTGGCCGTCCGGGTTCCACACCTCGAAGTGCAGGTGCGGGCCGGTGGAGAAGCCGCGGTTGCCCATGCGGGCGATCTGCTGGCCGGCCTTGACCTGCTGGCCCTCGCGGACCGAGTAGGTGTCGACGTGGCCGTAGACGGTGATCGTGCCGTCGGCGTGCTGGACGCGGACCCAGAGGCCGAAGCCGGACGCGGGACCCGCCTCGAGGATGACGCCGTCACCGGCGGCGAGGATCGGGGTGCCGATCGGGCCGGCGATGTCGATGCCGAGGTGCATGGTGCCCCAGCGGCCGCCGTAGCCGGAGGTGAACTCGCCAGCGGCGGGGCGGACGAACTTCGGGCGCTTCTTCTCGGCCTCGACGGCCTCGCGCTCGGTGGTGAGCTGCTGGCTGCGCAGGAGCTTGGCGGCTTCCGCGGAGCCCTCTGACGTGGTCTTGGAGACCGCGAGGATCTGGGGGGCGGGGGCGGTGTCGCCACCCACGCCGTCGAACGTGGCCGCGCCGCCGGAGTGGTTCGCGAGCTGGACGTCCGTGGTGTCGTCGGCACCTGCCTGGAGGGCCTGACCTGCGCCGGCTGCGGCGAAGGCACCTACTGCGACGGCGGCGACGACGATGCGTCCGCGAAGCGCCGACGGTGGCGGGGGGAGCCGGTGCGAGCTGACCGTGCGCGTGGTGGCGCGGTCGACTGCCTCTTCAAGCGCAGCACTGCGTTCATGGCCGCCGGGGGAGCGGTGGTGACTCAAAGCTTGCCCTTCCGCCTTCGGGGAGCCTGATCAACCGACGCCGGGCGGGGGATTCCCGGTGAGTCAGGATTCGGGGTTCTGACTCGGTGTCCTTCTGTGATCAGACCGTGACAACGGACCGGGGGACAGTAACGGCGGGAAGCCTCAGAGGGCAAACCCCAGTTTGTTATGTCCACCGAACAGGCGGCGACCAGGGGGTTTCATCTGTTAACTGTGACGGTCGGTCATACCGGGCGGGCGACATGCCTCGCCGCCAGCGGCGATGGGGTGAGTTGACGCGTCATCCGATCGGGTGATGGCTGTCACAACTACGTGAAGCGTCCTCGTGTCAACCGGCAAAGACAGGTGACCTGAATCACGTATCTGGTGCTCTTCGACCACCAACGAGGGGTGCTCCAGCCGGGCGTTGCGCTGCGGGACGATGACCTGGTCCATCTCCGACCAGACGGCGACGAAGCGCGTGCGGCACGGCCGGCACGGCTCGGCGAGCTCCTCCATGAGCTCGGAGCCCGGACGGAGCTGCTTCGTGAGCGGCGTCGGCAGCAGATAAGCGGTGAGGGTGCCGCGGTGGGGCGTCCCCAGGGTCACGAGCGTGCGAACGCGTGAGTCGCCGTGCAGCCGTTGCACGTAGTACCTGGCGATGAGCCCGCCCAGCGAATGGCCGACGACGTGCACCTGATCGGAGCCGGTCTGCTCGCAGATCCGCTCGATGTGCGCGCCCAGCAGCGCGGCGGACCGGCGGACGTCCCCCGTCAGCGCCGTCAGCACGCTGTAGTTGATGGCGTGGACGACTCCGAAGCCCCGCCTCCGCAGCGCCCCCGACAGCACCGCGAAGGCGGAACGGTTGTCCCCGATGCCGTGCACCAGCACGATCGGGGTGCCCGCCGCGTCCATGGCCGAAACCACCAGGCCGCGCTGCCGGGGCGGCAGTCCGTCGGTGCGGTAGTGCCGGAAGTGGCCCTCCGGGCGCAGCTGCTCGGTGACCGCGCCCCACGGGTAGAGCACGGCGTGAGCGGTCAGCCAGGCCGCCTCCATCGCGACGCCGCGCAGGCCGCCGGGCGAGGCCATGGCCCGCAGCGCGACCTTCACCTCTTCGGCCACGTCGCGTGCCGTGTGCACTCCCCAGCCCGCACGATCGAGGACCGCGTCAGTCAGACGCGTCATCCACGACCGGCCGGTGTCGCTCATGTCAGCGACGGTAAGTGATGGACTCACCGACCAGGAGTACCCACAAGTCGGTTTTCCACATGCGAACGAAGCTCGCCTTCCCGCGTGGCCGACGTCCACACGAGATCCGGCAGCGGTGTTGCTAGGTTCGCCCGCGATGACTCGAACCGAGCTCGAGAACCAGACCCCGGCGGCCACCCGGCTGCGCACCTCGTGGGGCCTCGCCGCGGCGGGTGCCCTCCTCCTCGCGGCGGGCCCGCTGCTCGGCGTCGTCGACGGCGCGGAACCCGCGTTCACGTCGTGGCCGCTGCTCGCCCTGCTGGCGCTGTTGCCGCCGGTCGTGGCGGGGGCACTGCTCTTCCGCGGCCGGCCGTTCGTCGCGGCGGGACTGCTCGCCGCCGCCGGTGTCCTGGCCGTCGGCCGGCTGCTGAGCGACCTCCAGGTCGCCGTCGCCCCGATGGCGGTCGCGCGCCCCGAGCTCTTCCGCCCCGCCACCCTGGTCGCCGTCACCCCCGCCGCCGGCGTGTGGCTGCTCGTCGCCGGGCACGTCCTGGTCATCGCGGGTGGCGTGCTGTCGGCCGGACGGGCCGGCATGCCCGCGGACGAGTCGGAGCCACCGACCCTCGTCGCCCTCCCGGTGATCATCGCGGCCGTGGCGGCGATCGGGCTGCTCGGCAAGCCGTTCCTCTCCACCGACCCGTTCCAGCTCGACAGGGGGCCGTGGGACCTGCCGGTCCTCGGCCTGACCGGCGGGCTGCTGCTCGCCGTCGCCGCGCCGCTCGCCACCGCGCTCGCGGCCAGCTCGCCCGACCCGGACACCCGCCAGGGCGGACTGCTCGGCGTCACGCTCGTGCTGCTGGCCGTCGTCCTGCCGCCGCTGGCCTCCGGCACCGTCGCGGCTGGTCTCACCATCAGCGCGGGACCGGTGCTCGCGCTGGTCGCCGCCCTGCTGCTGCCCGCGGTGCCCCTGCTCGGCCGCCTGGTGCGCCTCCTGCGCGGTGAGCGGGACGAGGACCGCGACCTCGCGCTGCCGTCGATCCGGCGCATGCACGTGGCCGCCGGTGTCCTCACCCTCCTCGCCGCCGCCGCGATGCTCGGCGGCGCGCTGCTGCCCCAGCTCGTCCTCACCACGGGTGGCGCGGCGCCGGGGCTGGCGTCCGCGAACCTCCTGTGGGTGGCCGCGCCCGTGTTCGGCGTCCTGGGCCTGCTGCTGCTCGTGCCGTCGGCCGCCGCCGCGGTGCGCCCGGCGCTGTACCTCTCCTACTGCGGCATGCAGCTCGCCGCGGCGGGCGCGACCGACCCGGTGCTCGACGCGTCCCGGCTCGGCATCGCGCAACCGGGAGCGGGGTTCTGGCTGATGGTCGCGGAGCTCCCGCTCGGCCTGCTGGCGCTGGTCTGCGCGAGCCTCGCCGGCGCCGTCGAACGCGAGAACGAGGACGTGGGCGAGCGGGAGCAGATGCCGCTGACCGAGCTGGGCGCCGCGCTGCTGGCCGGCTTCTTCGCGCTGGGCGCCTTCGCGCTGCCCACGCTGCGCGGGGACAAGTACGAGGGAGCGACGCTCGTCCCCGACGGCGACCCGGCGTTGTCGTGGTCTCTCCTGGTCTCGCTCGTCGTGCTGGTCGTCGCCCTCGTGGTCGCGCTGCGCTCGCGGCCCGCCCGCGGAGCCGCAGTGCTGGTGGGCGTGGCCGTCCTGGTCGGCGTCCGCGCGCTGGAGCTGCCGCTGACGGGCGACCGGGTGGAAGGCGCGGTGGCGGCCGCCGGCACGTGGCTCGCGCTGGCGTCGATCGCGGCGTCGCTGGTGGCGGCGGGCCTGATGGGCGCTCGCGCGACCCGGTGACGATCCCCGGCGAAAGACGCCGGGAAAGAGGTCGTGGGCATGCGTTTTCCCGATGGCAGGCGCATTCGTGATCGACCTCACCGTCGTTGAGACCGACCTCACCGGTGGTGACGTGCGAGCGGTACCCGCAGGTCGATAGTGTCTGGGCCCAGCCGCGTCAAGTGGGTTCGCACGGCCCCTTGAGGACCACCCAGGCGCGGTGTTCCGACACCGACGTCGCAGGAGACCCGAGTGGACCTGTACGAGTACCAGGCGAAGGACCTCTTCGCCGCCCACGGCGTCCCGGTACTGCCGGGCGATGTGGCCACCACCCCCGCCGACGCCAAGGCCATCGCCGCGCAGTTCGGCCAGGCAGTCGTCGTCAAGGCCCAGGTCAAGACCGGCGGCCGCGGCAAGGCCGGCGGTGTGAAGCTCGCTTCCACCGCCGAGGAGACCGAGGAGAAGGCCAAGGCCATCCTCGGCCTCGACATCAAGGGGCACATCGTTCACCGCGTGCTGGTGACGCCCGCCTCCGACATCGCGGAGGAGTACTACTTCTCCTTCCTCCTCGACCGCGCCAACCGCACCTTCCTCGCCATGGCGAGCGTCGAGGGCGGCATGGACATCGAGGAGGTCGCGGCCACCAAGCCCGAGGCCCTCGCGAAGATCCACATCGACGCCATCAAGGGCGTCGACCACGCCAAGGCCACCGAGATCGCGGACGCCGCGAACTTCCCGGCCGAGGTCAAGGACCAGGTCGTCGACACCATCGTGAAGCTCTGGGAGACCTTCGTCTCCGAGGACGCCACGCTCGTCGAGGTCAACCCGCTGGTCCGCGACCCCGAGGGCAAGATCATCGCCCTCGACGGCAAGGTCACGCTGGACGAGAACGCGGGCTTCCGCCACCCGGCCCACGCCGAGCTGGTCGACAAGCAGGCCGAGAACCCCCTCGAGGCGAAGGCCAAGGAGAAGGGCCTCAACTACGTCAAGCTCGACGGCGAGGTCGGCATCATCGGCAACGGCGCCGGTCTCGTGATGTCCACCCTGGACGTCGTGGCGTACGCCGGTGAGCAGTACGGCGTGAAGCCGGCCAACTTCCTCGACATCGGCGGCGGCGCGTCCGCCGAGGTCATGGCCAACGGCCTGGACGTCATCCTCGGCGACGAGGCCGTCCGCTCCGTCTTCGTCAACGTCTTCGGCGGCATCACCGCGTGCGACGCCGTGGCCAACGGCATCGTGAAGGCGCTGGAGATCCTCGGCGACTCGGCCACCAAGCCGCTCGTCGTCCGCCTGGACGGCAACAACGTGGAGGAGGGCCGCGCGATCCTCGCCGAGGCCAACCACCCGCTGGTGACCGTTGTCGACACGATGGACAACGCGGCCGCCAAGGCCGCCGAGCTCGCGGCTGCGGGGGTCTGAGTCAGATGGCTATCTTCCTCAACGAGAACAGCAAGGTCATCGTCCAGGGCATGACCGGTGCCGAGGGCACCAAGCACACCAAGCGCATGCTCGCGTCCGGCACGAACATCGTCGGTGGCGTGAACCCGCGCAAGGCGGGCGAGAAGGTCGACTTCGACGGCACCGTCCTCCCGGTCTTCGGCACCGTCAAGGAGGCCATGGAGGCCACCGGCGCCAACGTGACCGTGATCTTCGTCCCGCCGGCCTTCTCGAAGGCCGCCGTGGTCGAGGCCATCGACGCCGAGATCGAGCTGGCCGTCGTCATCACCGAGGGCATCCCGGTGCACGACACCGCCTACTTCTGGGCGCACGCCGTCGCGACGGGCAACAAGACCCGCATCATCGGCCCGAACTGCCCCGGCATCATCAGCCCCGGCAAGTCGAACGCCGGCATCATCCCCGCGAACATCGCGGGCAGCGGCAAGATCGGCCTCGTGTCGAAGTCGGGCACGCTGACCTACCAGATGATGCACGAGCTGCGGGACTTCGGTTTCTCCACCGCGATCGGCATCGGTGGCGACCCGATCATCGGCACCACGCACATCGACGCCCTGGAGGCCTTCGAGGCCGACGAGGAGACCGTCGCGATCGTGATGATCGGTGAGATCGGCGGCGACGCCGAGGAGCGCGCGGCCGCGTACATCAAGGAGAACGTGACCAAGCCGGTCGTCGGCTACGTCGCGGGCTTCACCGCGCCCGAGGGCAAGACCATGGGCCACGCCGGCGCCATCGTCTCCGGCTCGGCGGGCACCGCGCAGGCGAAGAAGGAGGCCCTCGAGGCCGCCGGCGTCAAGGTCGGCAAGACGCCGTCCGAGACCGCCGAGCTCATGCGCGAGATCATGAAGAGCCTGTAGCACCGCAGTTCGAGCTACTCCAGGGCCGGATTCCGAGTACTTTCGGAGTCCGGCCCTCGCTCGTACGGCGGAACCGACTTGATCGGCTCAGCGTCTGAGTAGCGGTAGCCGGACTCGCCGCGCTTGCGCATGCGCGACGGCGAACACTGCTAGCGTTTTGAGAATCACTCGGTTGGAGGAGGAGACCTCGACATGTCCGTGCCTTACGGCGCACCCCAACAGCAGCCGCCGGGTCCGGCACAGCACCAGGCACCTCATCAGGCCCCTGGCGCCCCCGGCGCCAACAGCATCAACCTGAGCCTGATCCTCCCGCTGGTCGCCGCTGGTCTCGGCCTCGTCGCGTACCTCGTCGCGTTCGCGGACGACGTCAACGGCAACGTCACCTACCTGCTCGCGGCGGGCATGCTCGCCGGGCTCTCGGTGCTGCCGAACGTCCCGAGGGGCTTCGTGCCGGTCGCCGCGATCCTCGCGGCCGTGCAGACCCTGCTCCAGCTGCAGGGCATCATCAAGGTGTCGACCGTGCAGGGCCTCGACATCGTGCTGCTCATCGTGGCGCTGCTGGAGACGGCGGCGATCGTGCTGGCGTTCCTGCTGGCCGAGGGCATCGTGAAGTTCGAGCCGAAGCCCGCGAACCCGTACGCGGGCCAGCAGCAGCAGGGGCAGCCCGGTGGCTGGAACCCGCAGAGCGGCGCGTTCCCGCAGCAGCAGGCCCCGCAGCAGCAGCACCCGCAGTCCGGTGCGTTCCCGGCTCAGCCGCAGGCACCGCAGCAGCAGTCCTTCGGCCAGCAGTCGTTCGGTCAGCAGCCGCAGCAGCCCCAGCAGCAGCCGGGTCAGCCGCCGCAGCAGACCAGCTTCATGCCGCAGCCCGGCCAGTTCGGCTCGCCGGGCACGCCGCCCGGTGGCTTCGGCGGACCGCAGCAGTAGGTCCGCAACACCGTTCGACCTCAGGGGTGGTGCCGGTCTCGTCCGGCACCACCCCTGTCGTATGACCCGGCGAGCCTGACCCGGATGGCCCAGCCGGCCTGACACAGTGGAGAAGTGCCCGTGCTGCAACGCGATGTGACCCGCGAGGTCACCACCGTGCGTCCGCCGGAGTTCTCGCGGTCCGAGCGCGTGCGAGTGCTCGTCGCGGCCGCTGTCGGGTCGGTGGTCGTCGGGTACGCGGCGGTGGCCGCCGTCCTCGCCCTGGTCTCCGCGACGGCGACGTACGCCGAGTTCTCCACCTCCGGCGTGCTCAGCGCCGCCGCGCCCGCGTGGCTGGCCGCGCACCACGTCCCGTTGCGCTTCGACGCGGGCCAGCTCGGCGTGCTGCCGCTGCTGCCGACCGCGTTGCTGATGCTGCTGGTCGGCCGCACCGCCGCCGGTACCGCCGACCGCCTCGGTCTCTACGAACCGCTGCAGGCCCGCGGTGTCGTGCTGAGCATCGCCGGCGCGCACGCGGTCGTCGGCGGCGCGATCGCGCTGATCATGGGCGACGGTGTCGTGCGCGCCACGCCGGCCGTCGCGTTCTTCGGCTGCGCCGCCGTGTCCGGACTGGCCGCCACGATCGGCGTCGCCCGTCGCTGCGGCCTGGTCGAGGTGGTGTTCGACAAGCTCGACCCGGTGGCGCTGCACGGGCTGCGCGCCGGGATCATGGCGTTGTCCGGCCTGATCAGCCTGGGTGCGCTGGCCGTCGGCGCCGGGCTCGCGGTCTCGTGGCCCACCACGAGCGGGCTCTTCGCGGAGGCCGGTCCGTCGCTCGGCGTCGGGCTCGGCGTGTTCCTGCTGTGCGTCGGCTACCTGCCCAACGCGATCATCGCCGGGTTCTCCTACGTCGTGGGCGCCGGGTTCTCGCTGGGCGGGGTCGAGATCTCGCCGACGCGGTTCGTCGGCGGCCCGGTGCCGCCGGTGCCGCTGCTGGCCTCGATGCCCGAGAGCAAGGCTGTGTGGAGCCCTGTCGTGTTCCTGGGCGCCGCGGCGATCGGCGTGCTGGTCGGCTGGACGTGCCGCAAGGTGTCCGACCGGCCGACCTCGCGGGTGCGGGCGGTGCTGGTCGCCGCCGTGACCGCCGCCGTGGCCAGCCTCGTGCTCGCCGCCACGGCCGGGGGACGGCTCGCGTCCGGCGCGTTCGACCCCGTGACGGTGCCGGCGGGGCTGCTGGCGCTGCTCGTGGCGTTCTGGGTGCTCGTGCCGGGCGCGCTGGTGGCCTGGCTGGCGGGCAACCGCGGGAAGGCCGCGGTGGCGGCCGGCGCGTCCGAGTTCGTCGCGCCCGACCTGGACGAGGAGACCGCCGACCCGGACGTCGTGTTCGAGGACGACGAGCTCACCGACCAGTTCGAGCAGCTGGAGGTCGTCGACGGCGACGAGTTCGAGGTCGAGGAGGACCTCGAGGACGACGACTACTACGACGAGGACGAGTACGAGGAAGTCATCGAGGACGCCGACGACCTCGTGGACGAGGACGAGCTCCTCGACGAGGAAGAGCAGGAGGACGTCCTCGAGGAGGACGAGGACGGCGACGTCGATCCCGGCGACCCCGACGGCGATCCCGAGGACGACACCGGCGAGGAACCCGACGAGGACTTCGACGCCGAGTTCGACGAGATGCTCGGCATGGAGCCCGAGGAGGACCTGGACGGCAAGCCGGAACGGTGACGTCATAGGCTGCCCCTGAGCTGCTGCAACACCGCCGCACAGACCAGGCCACGCCCAGGAGTAGACGCTGAGCACCGAACTTCGGCTTCCCACACCGGCGCGCGTCGTCGTACTCGTCTCCGGTTCCGGAACCCTCATGCAGGCCCTGCTGGACGCCGACCTCCCGATCGAGGTGGTGGCCGTCGGCGCCGACCGCGAGAACATCGAGGGCCTCAAGCGCGCCGAACGCGCCGGGGTGCCGCACTTCGCCGTGAAGCTGCGCGACCACGCCGACCGCGCCGCGTGGGACGCCGCACTGACCGAGGCCGTCGCCTCGTACGAGCCGGACCTGGTCGTGTCCGCCGGCTTCATGAAGATCATCGGCGAGCGGTTCCTCGCCCGCTTCGGCGGCCGGATGATCAACACCCACCCCGCGCTGCTGCCCGCCTTCCCCGGCGCGCACGGGGTGCGCGACGCGCTGGACTACGGCGTGCGCGTCACCGGGTCGACCGTGCACCTGGTGGACGCGGGTGTCGACACCGGGCCGATCCTCGCGCAGGAGGCCGTCGCCGTCGAACCCGGCGACACCGAGGAGACCCTGCACGAACGCATCAAGGTCGTCGAACGCCGGCTGCTCGTCGAGACGGTCGGCCGGCTGGCCCGTGAGGGCTGCACCGTGAACGGACGAAAGGTGAGCATTCCGTGACCACTCCCGCCGAGAGGCGACCGGTCCGCCGGGCCCTGATCGGGGTCTCCGACAAGGCCGGCCTGCTGGAACTGGCCACCGGCCTGCACGCGGCCGGAGTCGAGGTCGTGTCCACCGGCGGCACCGCGAAGGTGCTGGCCGACGCGGGCGTCCCCGTGACGCCGGTCGAGGAGGTCACCGGGTTCCCCGAGTGCCTCGACGGCCGCGTGAAGACGCTGCACCCGCGCGTGCACGCCGGCCTGCTGGCCGACCTGCGCAAGGACTCGCACGCGCAGCAGCTGCGCGAGATGGACATCGCGCCGTTCGACCTGCTGGTCGTGAACCTGTACCCGTTCACGCAGACCGTCGCGTCGGGCGCGTCCCAGGACGACTGCGTCGAGCAGATCGACATCGGCGGCCCCGCGATGGTCCGCGCGTCGGCGAAGAACCACGCGAACGTCGCGGTCGTCGTCGACCCGGCGCGCTACGACTGGGTGCTGGAGAACGTCCGCGAGGGCGGCTTCACGCTCGCCGACCGGCAGCACCTGGCCGCGGACGCGTTCCGCCACACCGCCTCCTACGACGTGGCCGTGGCCTCGTGGATGGGCAACGTCCTCGCGCCGGACGACGAGGGCAGCGGCTTCCCCGGCTGGGTCGGCGCGACCTGGAACCGGTCGAACGTGCTGCGCTACGGCGAGAACCCGCACCAGCACGCCGCGATCTACACGCAGGGCGACGGCCGCGTGGGCCTGGCGTCGGCGAAGCAGTTGCACGGCAAGGAGATGTCGTACAACAACTACCTCGACGGCGACGCCGCGTGGCGTGCCGCGTGGGACCACGAGCGCCCGTGCGTCGCGATCATCAAGCACGCGAACCCGTGCGGCATCGCGGTGTCGGACGTGAGCATCGCGGACGCGCACCGCAAGGCGCACGAGTGCGACCCGGTCAGCGCGTTCGGCGGCATCATCGCGGCCAACCGCGAGGTCACCGTGGAGATGGCCGAGTTCGTCTCGGAGATCTTCACCGAGGTGATCATCGCTCCGTCCTACGCGGACGGTGCGGTGGAGGTGTTGCAGCGCAAGAAGAACGTGCGCATCCTCGTGGCAGAGGCGCCCCAGCGCGGTGGTGCGGAGATGCGTCCGGTGTCCGGCGGTCTGCTGCTCCAGCAGCGCGACGCCATCGACGCCGACGGCGACTCGCCGGCGAACTGGACGCTGGCGTGCGGCAAGCCCGCGGACGAGAAGACGCTGGCGGACCTGGAGTTCGCGTGGCGCGCCATCCGCGCGGTGAAGTCCAACGCGATCCTGCTGGCGGACGACGGCGCGACCGTCGGCGTCGGCATGGGCCAGGTCAACCGGGTCGACTCGTCGCACCTCGCGGTGAAGCGCGCGGGCGCGCGGGCCCAGGGCGCAGTGGCCGCGTCGGACGCGTTCTTCCCGTTCCCGGACGGACTCGAGGTGCTGCTGGAGGCCGGCGTGCGCGCGGTCGTGCAGCCCGGCGGGTCGGTGCGCGACCCCGAGGTGATCGCCAAGGCAGAACTGGCGGGCGTGACGCTGTACCTCACGGGCACGCGCCACTTCGCGCACTGAGATCGCTCGTCGTCGGGGCCGTCTTCCTCCGGGGAGGCGGCCCCGTTCGCGTCGCTAGAGCTTCGCGACCATCTCCGCCGCCATGCCCTTCGCGGCCTCTTCGAGCTCCTCGGCGTCGGGCTCGGTGGCGCCGAACAGGCCCGCGTCCCACCCGGTGAGGTCGACCTCGACCACCGCGGCGCCCTTGCGCACGACTACCGACATCCGCGTGTAGGCCGACTCCGTCTCCGCGAGCACCGCCACGGCCTCGTCGCCCAGGCCGCTGAGCTGCTTCTGCAGAGAGCGTCCCTGCGGGTTCTCCCCCTTCCGCGTGACGCTCCGGTCGTAGCCGGTCTCCGCGTCCTCCTGGCCGAGGGCGACGGTGACGTTGGTGGAGCGCTGGCCGGACCCGTCCTCGCCCTTGGTCTGGTTCCACGAGCAGAACACCCGCGTGCCGGTGGACAGCTTCGACTCGCGCGAGGCGGCGCCGTTCGGGTTCGTCGTGCGCGCCCTGGCGAGAGCGGTCTCGGAGATGTTGCCGCAGACGCCCGGCAGCACGTCGGAGCGCTTGCTCGTGCCGCTGTCGGCGTGGGTGAAGAGGTAGAGCACGCCCACCGCGGCGGCGATGCCGAGCACCAGGACGCCGGCGATGATCCCGACCACCTTCGGGGTGTTGCTCTTCCTGGGTGGTTGCGGTGGGTAGGGCTGCCAACCAGGAGGCGGTGGGCCGCCGTACGGCTGCTGCTGCCAGTTCTGCGGTGGTTGGTTCATGGTTTCCCCAGTTCCCGGTGCTGCTGAGGGCACGGTAGATGACCTTCTGGGCACACGTCGTCATATCCACCAAAAGGGTGACGTTCCGGGATTGACACAGAGGTGCGCTCACGCGCTACGATCATGTCGTTCGTTCGAACAGGAGTTCGAATAAGCAAGTCGCCGTACTTCCCACGGCGGCCGTGCACAGGGGTGCGCACGGTCTTCCGAGGGAGGTGGGTGGAGTGTCCAGGTCGGCAACGGCGTCGTTGGCCGCGCTCGGGGTGAACCCGGCCAGCGAGCTGACCAGCACCACCACCGACCACACCACGGGGCGGGTTCTGCCGGTTCGCGGGGAACTGGCGGGCCTGCTGCCGTGGGGCGGCTTGCGGCGGGGCAGCACGGTGTCGGTGGGCGGATCGACATCGTTGCTGCTCGCCCTGCTGGCGGGTGCGACCGCGGACGGCTGCTGGGCCGCCGTGGTGGGTCTGCCCCAGGTCGGAGTGCTGGCCGCGGCCGAGCTCGGGGTCTCGGTGCAGCGGCTGGCACTCGTCCCGCGTCCCGGCTCCGACCCCGGCCCGGTCATCGCGGCCCTGCTGGACGGCATCGACCTGGTGGCCGTCGCCTGCCCGCTGCCTCCCGCGCTGGCCCGCCGCCTCACCGCACGGGCCCGGCAACGTCGCGCCGTGCTCATCGCCTTCGGCTCCTGGCCCTCGGCCGACGTGGAGCTGACGGCCGAGTCCGTGCGCTGGAACCGGCTGGACGACGGCGCGGACACGTTGCGGCGTCAGCAGATCAGCGTGCGCACCGGCGGCCGCGGCGCGGCGGGCCGCGCGAAGCAGGTGGTGCTGACGTTCGGTCAGGAAGAGGAAATCGAGCTCCCGCTGGTGGCCGGCGACCCGGCCCGTTCCGACGAGCCGGCTGATGCCGGTCCGGAGCGGGTCGACGAACTGGCCGCCAAGCGGGCTACAACCCGGGGCCTGCCCGCGTGAAGGACACCCGCCTCCTCGCCCTCTGGTGCCCCGACTGGCCCGTCGTCGCCGCCTGCGCCGCCACCGGCACTCCCCAGCACGTCCCGGTGGCGGTCGTCGACGGCAACGAGATCGTGTCCACGTCCGCCGTGGCTCGCGCCGAGGGCGTCCGCACGGCCCTGCGCAAGCGCATGGCCGAGTCGATGTGCCCCGAGCTGGTCACCTTCGACCACGACCCGCAGCGCGACGCCCGGTTCTTCGAGCCGGTGGCCGAGGCCGTCGAGGAGCTCGCGCCCGGCATCGAGGTCGTCCACCCCGGCCTGGTCGCGGTGCCGGCGCAGGGGCCCGTCGGGTACTTCGGCTCCGCGGAGCGGGCGGCCGAACGCCTCGTCGACCACGTCGCGGCCCGAGCGAACGTCGAGGCCCAGGTCGGCGTGGCCGACAGCCTGTTCGCCGCCGCGAAGGCCGCGCAGCGCAACGTGGTCGTGCCGCCGGGCCGGACTGCGGAGTTCCTCAGGCCGTTGGGCGTCCACGAACTGGACGCGCCCGAGCTCGTCGACCTGCTCAGAAGACTCGGCCTGAAGACGCTCGGCGCGTTCGCGGACGTCCCGGAGAACGCCGTGACGTCGAGGTTCGGCGGCCCCGCGACGAGACAGCACCGCCTGGCCCGCGGACTGCCCGAACGCCCGCTCGACAAGCGCAAACCGGCTCCCGAGCTCGCGGTGCGGGAGACGTTCGACGACCCGGTCGACCGCATCGACGCCGCCGCGTTCGCCGCGAAGCTCCTGTCCGAGCGGCTGCACGAGAACCTGGCGGCGAGAAGCCTCGCCTGCACCCGCCTCGGCATCCACGCCCGCACCGAGAACGGCGAAGAGCTGCACCGGGTGTGGCGGGCCGCGGAACCGTTGACACCGCGGGGGATCGCCGACCGCGTGCGCTGGCAGCTCGACGGCTGGCTCACCCGCGAACGCCTCACCTCCGGCATCAGGACGCTCACCCTCGAACCGGTCGAGGTCGTCGACGGCACGGCGTTGCAGCTCGGTCTGTGGGGCCACGACGACGAACGCGCGGTGCGGGCGCTCCTGCACGTCCAGGGCCTGCTCGGTCCGGACGGCGTGCTCACGCCCGTGCTCGACGGCGGCAGGGGCCCGCGGGAGCAGGTCAAGCTCGTGCCGTGGGGCGACGAACGAACGCCCGGCCGCGACCCGGACCACCCGTGGCCGGGCCGGCTCGGCAGAGCACCCGCGACGCTCGCCGACGACCCGGCCGAGCTCAGGGGCGCGAGCGGCGACGACGTCGGCGTGACCGGCCGCTTCGAGCTCACCGCGCAGCCGAAGAAGCTGACTGTCAAAGGAAGAACGCGCGAAGTCAGCGCGTGGGCCGGTCCGTGGCCGGTCGACGAGCGGTGGTGGGCGCCGGACCCGCACCGGGCGGCGCGCATCCAGGTGCAGACGGACGACCAGGCGTTCCTGCTGATCCGCAGGAACGGGAAGTGGTTTCTGGAAGGGGTGTACGACTGATGCGAGACGACTACTGGGACCTGCTCGAAGCGCTGATCCCGTTGCCGCGCAAGGAACCCGATGGGGTGGAATAACCCGCCGGTCCGCTGGAGGGAGCTGGAGCGCGCTCTTTCCGGCAAGCCCGTCGAGCAGAAGCCCGACGGCGGCGACAGCCCGGCGTGGTCGCACCACCGCGACCGCTACACCGCCCCGCCGGGCTTCGAGCTGCGCGTGGACGAGACCGCCGTCACCCGCAGACGCGTGCCGTACGCGGAGCTGCACTGCCACTCCAACTTCAGCTGGCTGGACGGCGCGAGCCACCCGGAGGAGCTGGTCGAGGAGGCGCAACGGCTCAAGCTCGACGCCATCGCGATCACCGACCACGACGGCATGTACGGCGTGGTCCGGTTCGCCGAGGCCGCCAAGGAGCTCGGCATGCACACGGTGTTCGGCGCCGAGCTCAGCATCGGGCTGAGCAGACCGGCCAACGGTGAACCCGACCCCGAGGGCGACCACCTGCTGTTGTTGGCGCGCAAGCAGGACGGCTACCACGCGTTGTGCCGCACGCTGACCACCGGCCACCTCGACGAAGGCGCGGAGAAGGGCAAACCCGTCTACGACGTCGACCAGATCGTGGAGGACACCAGGGGCGAGGTCGTGGTGCTGACCGGTTGCCGCAAGGGAACCGTCCGCAGGGCGCTGGCCAGGGAAGGCCCGGAGGCGGCGTTCCGGGAGATCGTCAGGCTCACCGACATGTTCGGCAAGGGCCGCGTCCACGTCGAGCTGACCGACCACGGCCTGCCGGAGGACAGCAGGCGCAACGACGTCCTGAACGCGATGGCGCAGCAGCTCAAACTCCCCGTCGTGGCAACGAACGCGGTGCACTACGCGACGGCGAGCCGGGGCAGGCTCGCCGCCGCGATGGCCGCCGTCCGCGCGCGGAGCAGCCTGGACGAGATGGCCGGCTGGCTGCCGCCGGCGCCCGCCGCGTTCCTGCGCAGCGGCGAGGAGATGTTCCACCGGTTCCGCCGCTTCCCCGGCGCCGTGCACAACGCGGCGCTGCTCGGCATGCAGCTGGCGTTCGACCTGCGGCTGGTGGCGCCGAAGCTGCCGCCGTTCGACGTGCCGCCCGGCCACACCGAGATCACCTGGCTGCGCGAGCTCACCTGGGAGGGCGCGCGCCGGCGGTACTCCGGCCTGGAGCACGAGGACAGGGCGTTCCGGCAGATCGAGCACGAGCTGAGGATCATCGAACAGCTCGGCTTTCCCGGCTACTTCCTGGTCGTGCACGACATCGTGGGCTTCTGCAAGCGCAACGACATCCTCTGCCAGGGCAGGGGCAGCGCCGCCAACTCCGCGGTGTGCTTCGCGCTCGGCATCACCAACGTCGACGCGGTCCGCTTCGACCTGCTCTTCGAACGCTTCCTCGCCCCCGCCCGCGACGGCCCGCCCGACATCGACGTCGACATCGAGTCCGACCGGCGCGAGGAGGTGATCCAGCACGTCTACGGCAAGTACGGCCGCCGGCACGCGGCGCAGGTCGCGAACGTCATCACCTACCGGGCCCGTTCCGCGGTGCGCGACATGGCGAGGGCGCTCGGCCACTCGCCGGGCCAGCAGGACGCGTGGAGCAAGCAGATAGACAGGTGGGGCCCGCTCAGCGTCACCACCGACGACTGCGACATCCCCGAGAACGTCCTGCGGCTGTCCGCGCAACTGGAGAACTTCCCGCGCCACCTGGGCATCCACTCCGGCGGCATGGTGATCTGCGACCGCGCCGTCAGCGAGGTGTGCCCGGTGGAGAAGGCGCGCATGGACAAGCGCACCGTCCTGCAGTGGGACAAGGACGACTGCGCGTCCATCGGCCTGGTGAAGTTCGACCTGCTGGGCCTCGGCATGCTCTCCGCGCTGCACTACGCCATCGACCTGGTGCGCGACCACGAAGGCGTTCTCGTGGACATGGGTGCCATCGATCTCGCCGACTCCGCCGTCTACGACATGCTGCAGAAAGCCGACTCCGTGGGCGTGTTCCAAGTCGAGAGCCGCGCCCAGATGGCCACCCTCCCGCGCCTCAAGCCGCGCGAGTTCTACGACCTGGTGGTCGAGGTGGCGCTGATCAGGCCGGGCCCGATCCAGGGCGGCTCCGTGCACCCGTACATCAGGCGCCGCAACGAGACCGAGAAGTGGGACTACGACCACCCGTTGCTGGAGAACGCCCTCCACAAGACCTACGGCGTCCCCCTGTTCCAGGAACAACTGATGCAGATCGCCGTGGACGTGGCGGGCTTCACCGCCGCCGAAGCGGACGAACTGCGCCGCGCGATGGGCGCCAAACGCTCGACCGCCCGCATGGAACGCCTGCGCGACCGCTTCTACGAGGGCTGCGCCGAGCGGGGCATCGACCAGGACCTGGCCGGCCGCATCTACACGAAACTGCTGGCGTTCGCGAACTTCGGCTTCCCCGAGTCCCACGCCCTGTCGTTCGCGCACCTGGTCTTCGTGAGCGCCTGGTTCAAGCTCTACCACCCGGCGGCCTTCTGCGCCGCCCTGCTGCGCGCCCAGCCGATGGGCTTCTACTCCCCGCAGTCCCTGGTGATCGACGCCCGCCGCCACGGCGTGACGGTCCACGGTCCGTGCGTGAACAGGTCCCTCCCCTGGGCAGGCCTGGAACCGTTGAACGGCGCGCAGGCCGTCCGCATCGGCCTGTCCGCGGTCCGCGGCATAGGTGACGCGGACGCGTCCCGGATCGTGGCCGCCCAACCGTTCCGCGACATGGAGGACTTCGGCACCCGAGTGCAACTGACCACGGCGCAGGTGGAAGCCCTGGCCACAGCGGGCGCCTTCGCCTGCTTCGGCCTGGACCGCCGCCAGGCCCTGTGGGCGGCGGGCGCGGTGGCCGCCATCCGCCCGGACCGCCTGCCGGGAACCGTTCTCGGCGTGGACGCACCCGCGTTGCCGGGCATGGACGACGTGGAGCTGGCGGTGGCCGACGTCTGGGCCACGGGCCTGTCCCCGGACAGCTTCCCGACCCAGTTCGTACGGTCCACTTTGGACTCGATGGGCGTCCTCCCGGTGACCTCACTGCCTTCGGTCAAACCGGGAACACGCGTCCTCATCGGCGGCGCCGTGACCCACCGCCAACGCCCCGCCACCGCGGGCGGCGTCACGTTCCTCAACATCGAGGACGAGACGGGCATGGTGAACGTCGTGTGCTCACCCGGCCTGTGGGCCCGCTACCGCAAGGTGGCGCGCAGCAGCGGCGCCATGCTCGTGCGGGGCGTGGTGGAGTCGGCGGAGGGCGTGATCAGCGTGCTGGCGGACCGCCTGCAACACCTGGACCTGCGCATCCCGTCGAAGTCCCGCGACTTCCGCTGACCGCCTACGGCGACTGCCCGTTGCGGGGCGGCCGGAGCAGGCGCACCCAGGCCTGGGTGGCGGTCTCCTTGTTCACCACCTCCACCGGCCGGTACGCCCTGGACTGGCTCAGTTCGCTGTGCCGGATGACCTCGTCGAAGAACCAGGCAGACCCGATCACCGCCAAGACAGCCGCCGAACCGGTCAGCGCGTTCCTCAGGACATCGGCATCCAGGAGCCGGCAAGTGTGGTTGATCGCGTACCCGGTCACGCCGTGCGCGTCGTAGTTGACCTCACCGGCGTGCAACGCCAGCCGCAACCGAATCCGCTCGCGTGGCGGGTGACTCTGGTTGTGCCGCAACAACTCCTCGAGAAGCGCGTTCGGCAGGTGATCCGCCAGCAGCCGCTTGGGCACCTCTGCGGGCACGAAGACGAGGACTCCGTCTCCTCTGTCGTCGTGCTGGCACGAAAGCCAGGGGATGCCGGCGGCGTCGAACGCGGCTTGCATCGCCTTGTACATGCCGTGCCGGAGCCGGACCTGGTTGGTGTTGTTCCGGTCGCGCTGCCCGAAACCCACGATGTCCACGGCCACGATCGTGCAGTGCGCCGTGGTCAGCGTGAGGTGCTCTTCTCCGGCTCTGACGAGCAGGAGCTGCCCGTTCCCGGCAAGGTGAACCGGCTCGGCCGGGGCCCGCATATCGGGGCTGCGCGGCTCGGGCAAGGGACTGCTCATCATCGTTCCTCCACCTACGGCGCTCGGGCGTCATGGCGTTGCGTCATGTGTCGACTGACAACCCGGTGGCGCACGGTTCGCTCGAACAGGCGGAGATGGGTCACTTCGAGGTGCCATCGCGGTTGACTTGCGAGTCACCTACGACGGTAAGGCGATGCGTTGCCTCGGCGCTACGGGAACCGCGTTATTCCATGGTTACGGTAACCAGTTGGTCTAACCTTGTGGTATACCTATGCGTTTACCGGTGCCGGAACCGTGTGGGGGGAGCGTCGTGTCCTCGTCGACGTCACCTGTCGTCGCAGCGTGGGAGCTTGCGCTCCGGCTGCGGCAGCGTCGCGTCGAGATGGGCGTCGAGGTCAAGACGATCACCCAGCGACTCGACTTCTCCCGCAACTACTGGTCCGCCGTGGAGAACGAGCGCAAGATCCTCTCGGAAGAGAACTTGATCAAGCTTTTCGGGCTGTTCGAGTACGACTCGGAGGAGCAGCAGGAGTTGCTCGAGCTCCGCGAGGCGGCCAAGGGACGCGGCTGGTGGATGAGGTTCGGCGGGTTGCTGGACAGCGAGCTCCAGCGGTTGATCGGCTTGGAAGCCGGCGCCGAGAGCGTTCGGTACTACGAGAGCCTGCTCATTCCGGGGCTTCTGCAGACTGCGGACTACGCCCGAGCGCTGATGATTCCGTCGGTCACCGAGCGCCGGGTCGAGGTCGATCACCGCGTGGAAGTTCGCCTGCTGAGGCAGCAACGCATCACGGGCGACGATCCCATGAACATGACGGCCATCATCAGTGAAGCTGCACTGCGACAGGAAATCGGCGGTCCACTGGTTCATCGGGGGCAGCTCGCCCACCTCGCGCGAACGATCGAGGAGTACTCGAACGTCGAGGTGAGGGTTGTTCCTTTCGCGGCAACCGCATGTGGTCTGTTCGGTGCCGCCACAACCCACCTCCTGAACTTCTCGAACCCGCAGCTGCCGACCGTCGCTTGGCAGGAAAGTGTGACGAACTGGGGGATAATCGATGAATCGGCTCAGGTGAGAGATCTAGTTGTCACCTATCGCGATGCGCTCACACGCACATTGGGTGTCCAGGACTCCCTGGATTTGATTTACCAGCGCATCGAGGAGCTCGATTGATCGACAAGAAGTTCTCCGCGTCCCACGGCGAGTGCGGAGAATGGTTTACCAGTAGCTACAGCAACTCCGGGGGGAGCTGCGTCGAGGTCCGGCTTGTCGCTGACACCGCCATGGTTCGAGACAGCAAGGACCGGAGCGCGCATCGGCCCGTGCTGCACATCTCACGAGAGGGATGGGGTGCCTTCTTGAACGTTGTGGGCCGCCTCTGACCTTCACCTGAGCGGTCTAGCACACCTGGAAACGAATACTTGGTGTCGCCGGCTGCGAAGGTTCAGCTTTGTCGTTGTGAGTAGCGGTGTGCCAGGGCGTCAGCCCTTCCGCAACCGCGCGCGGTTGAGCCATCATGGTGTTGCCTGCTCCTGTCGGGTTCGGCGTGAGGGGACAACACCATGACTTCTTCGGGCATCGAACCGGACGTCGAATCGAGCCTGCTCGACATCGAACGTGTTCCGTTCGCCGAATTGCGCGCGGTGGACGACGAAATCCTGCGCAACGCACTGCACCATGTGGTGGAACGTGCTCGCCTCGTCCGTGCTCCCTACCGGAGCAGCAACGCCACAGGTGGTGAGCGGATCGATTGATCGTGTTGGTCGATCCCGTGTTCCACAGCATGCCCTGGACTGACTTCGACGCGTTCGCACGGCTGGAGGGTGACGCGTCGATGGTGCGCAACCTCGGTCGGGCCGAGCGCAGCAGACGAAAGCTGCTGCTGCTCGCTCTGCTGGAGAACTCTGCGAAGACGCCCGAGTTGTACGGACCGATGCCGCCGATCGACGAGGTGCTGGAGTTGCTCGATCGCGTGGAGGGCACAAGCCCGGAAGCGTTCGAGCAGTTGCTCACGCATCCCTACACCGGAAGCTGGACGGGCTACACGACCCGCCTGCTCCGCGACGGCATCGACGGTGTCTGCCCACTGTGGATGCACCTCGGTCATGTGCATGCCATCGCAGCGGCCGCGGCGGTCAGAGCCGGTCTGCGCTTCGAGATCGGGGTACCCGCGTGGGACGGCAACGTGTCCCTGCCTTCACTGGGCACGGCTTCACTGCCTTCATCGGAGTTGTTCTCCGTGGCGACCGTGCGCGGCGGCCACAGGAAGTACACGGTCATGAACGGGCATGCCGAGGTGCTGCTGCCGCACCCCGTCAGCGTGGACGGGCCTGGTTGGCGGCCACTTCGCGTGCGTCGATGCGGCCCCGAGCCGAAGAGTTTCACACTCCACCTCGACGACGCCGACCCGTATCGCGGCCTGTACGAACCACTGCTTCCGCAGCGGTTGGACGACGACGAGCTCGGCGACTGGGGCCGACTGATCGATGAGGCTTGGAGCCTCGTGGTTTCCGTCATGCCGGACTTCGCCAGCGTGCTTTCCGCGGGCTTGAGCTCGCTGGTTCCGAAGCCTCGGGTGCCTTTCCAGAACCCGAGCGCGTCGACCGGCGAAGCCTTCGGCAGCGCCGTCGTGGGGCGACCCGAGGACGGCGAAGGTTTGGCCGCGACCCTGGTCCACGAGCTCCAGCACATCGTGCTCGGCGGGATCCTGCATCTGGTCAAGCTGTACGAGAGCGACCCGCGAGAGCGGATCTACGTGCCGTGGAGGGACGATCCCCGTCCGCTCAGCGGCGTTCTCCAAGGTGTTTACGCGTTCTACGGTGTCGCCGCGTTCTGGCGGGCACTCGCCTGGTCCGGGGACAGCGCAGTTGCTCGACGGGCGTGGTTCGAGTTCGCGTTCTGGCGTGGGCAGGTGTGGCGAACGCTGATGGTGATACGCGAAGACATGACGCTCACCGATGCCGGTAGGCGGTTTCTGGACGGCATCGAGCAGGTGCTCGGTCCCTGGCAGCAAGAACCCGTGCGCGAGGACATCTCGAAGTTGGCTGCCGTCGTGGTCGCAGATCATCGAGCCGGATGGCGACTGCGGCATCTGCGTCCGGATCCCGAGGCGGTTGCCGAGATCGTGGGCGCTTGGCGCGCGGGCACGCACATGCCGCCAGTCGGGTCGATCCAGTCCGCCGTGTCCCTGACACCGGTACCGGACGGCTCATGGCCACGCAGCCGCGCCGCCCTGATCCGACAGGGGCTGGGTGGCGACGGGCGAGCAAGGCTGGCTGCTGTCTGGTCGACGGTGCCCGAAGCCACATCAGCCGATTTCGCCTTCGCGTCCGGCCGGTTCGAGGACGCGGTCAGGGGCTATCGAGCTGAGCTCCGGGCAGCTCCGGACCGGCCGGCGTCCCTGATCGGGCTGGGACTCGCACTGGACGCGGCGGGACGCGACCCTGCTTCGCGTGCCTTGCTGCATCGTCCGGAGCTGGTGCGGGCCGTGCACCGCGAGTTGCGTTGCACGGCCACCGAAACATCGACTCCGGAGGACGTGGCGGCGTGGATCGGCCAGCTCGTCTTCGGTTGAGGCGGGGCTACATCAGCATCGGGTCGATGTCGCAGTCCGCCCGGGCGCCCTTGATGGCGGCGATGGTGCCGGGGTGAGCTTCGCCCAGAACCTTGCGGTACCTGTCCAGAACCGGGTTGCGGTAGGGCTCTGCTTCTTCCGTGCGCCCCAACGCCCGCAGGTCGAGACCGAGGTTGATGGCGGCGGCCAAGGTCGTGGGGTGGTCGGCGCCCAGCACTCGCTCCGCACGGCTGACAGCGTCCCTACCCAGTTCCACCGCCATCTCGACCTCGCCGGTGGCTGCCAGGTCGCTGGCGAGGTTGATGGTCGCGATGATCGCGTAGGGGTGGTTCGGGCCGATGCCTGACCTGTAGTGCTCAAGTGCGCGTTCGTCCAGTTGACG
>NZ_DASVFL010000073.1:0-39861 GCF_036380075.1 Lentzea sp.
CAACGAGATCGTCGACCGCGTGCTGCAGATCCACGGCGGCATGGGCTACACCCGTGAGCTGCCGGTCGAGCGCTGGTACCGCGAGCTGCGGCTGCTGCGCATCTACGAGGGCACCGACGAGATCCAGCGCCGCACGATCGCGCGCAACCTGCTCAAGGGCCACGCCAGCGTGCGCGGCACGCGCGGTTAGCACGTGCTCGACCACGACATCCTCGGCGTCGTCGAACGACAGGTCCGCACCTGGTCGTCCGGCGACGCCGAGGTGTACGCGGCGGCGGTCGGCGGCTACTCGCCGGCGTTCGCGATCCCGTTGTTGCAGCACGGCGGCCCGCAGCTCGGGCTGACCGGCGCCGACATGACGCGGGTGCTGCACGCCGAGCAGTCCCTCTGGCTGCACGGGCCGCTGCCCGCGGACGGTTCCGCGGTCGTCACCAAGACCGTCGAGCACATCTACGACAAGGGATCCGGCGCGCTCGTCGTGAGCCGCTGGGAGTCGGAGCACGCGACGACGCGCTCGTCGTGCTTCGTCAAGGGCGACGGCGGGTTCGGCGGCGAACGGGGCCAGACCGGCAAGTTCACCGTCCCGGACATCGCGCCCGAGATCACCTCCTTCCGGACGAGCCACGACCAGGCGTTGCGGTACCGCGAGACCGGCGACGTGAACCCCATGCACCACGACCCCGGGTTCGCGCGGCGGGCCGGGTTCGACCGGCCGATCCTGCACGGCCTGTGCACGCTCGGGATCACCGTGCGCGGCAAGGACTTCACCGAGCTGCACGCCCGCTTCACCGCTCCCGTGCTGCCCGGTGACGAGCTCAGGATCGAGCACTGGCCGACCGGTGAGTTCCGCACGTCGGTGGACGGCAGGCAGGTGCTCGTCGGAAGGGTTCGGCTTTCCGAAGTGGACGACCGGGAAGACCCCGCACGATCGGGGGCATGAGCAGTGCCCTGGTGGACGCAGGCATCGAACCGGTGCGCGTGGCGGTGGAGTCCCGCGACCTGATCAGCGCGGCCGGTGTGACCCACCTGCTGACGAGCTCGCCGCGGGTGCGGGTGGTGGCGGAGAGAGCGGACGCGCACGTCCTCCTGGCCCTGGTCAACGAACTGTGCGCGCAACAGGCCGCACGGCTGCGCGCCAGCGGCTCGTCCAGGATCGTCGTGATCGCCGCACGGGTGCACGACCTCACGCCGTCGATCGCCGCGCAGGCCGGCCTCCCGCTCCCCTTGCGGCGCGCGGACGTCACCGCCGAACGCCTCGTCAAGCTCCTCGTCGGCGGGCAGCCGGTGCAGGACAGGGACCCCGTGCTCGACGACCGCGACCGGGAGCTGCTGCGGCTGCTGGCCGACGGCGCGACCGTTGCGGAGGTCGCGGCACGCCTGTTCTGCTCCGAACGCACGGTGAAGTACGCGCTGCACCAGCTGCTGGAACGGTTCGGCCTGCGCAACCGCGTGCACGCCGTGGCGTGGGCGTTGCGCTCCGGACTGCTCTAGCCGCTCGCGAAGACCAGCGGCAGCTGCACCCGCCGGGTGATGCCGACCTTGCGGTACACGCGGGTCAGGTGCAGCTCGACCGCGCGGCGCGTGACGCCGAACCGGTCCGCGATCTCCCGGTTCGTCGCCCCCTCCAGCACGCGCCGCACGATCCGCGACTCGTGCGGCGTCAACGCGTCCCACGGTCCCGCCGCACGGGATGCGCCGAGGGCGAGGTGCATGCGTGTGCGGTGATGCAGCAACAGGGAGTGCGCCCACGACTGCGGCAGCTCGCCCATGTACCCGAGACGCACCAACACGTCCCGGGCATCGGCAGATATGCCATTGTCCACACAGGACGCCACGAACGCACCCGTTGCCAGCGCCGCACAACCACGCTCAGGTGACATCTCACCGAACTCGCCCATGAGCCGCACGACCTCGGCGTGCTCGCCGCGGTCGCGGTAGGCCCACATCTCCAGCGCCGTCAGCCAGTCCCGCTCCGCGCCGACGAGCCGGGCCCGCGGCTCCGGGCCGAGGTCGCCGCACTGCCAGTCGAGCGCCACCGCGTCGAGCCACTCGGCCGCCTCGCCGTCGACGGCCGACCGCAGCCGCGCCAGCTCGTCGGCCCGCGGCGGGACCCCGCAGCGCAGGTGGAGGTCCGCCAGCCCCACCGCCACCCGTGCCACGACGTCCCCGCTCAACGGCTCGCGCAGCGCGGCCCGCAGGCACCTCACCGCGCTCTCCGGCCGTCCGGCGGCGCGGTGCCGACGTGCCGCGCTGTGCAGCACCGGCCCTGCCCACGGCGTCCGGAGCGGTTCGGCACAGGCCACGACGTGCTCCGCGACGACCGAAGGCGGTGCGCAACGCCGTTGCAGCACTTCGGCAGCAGAGCGGTGGAGGCGGTCGCGGAGCTCGGGCGGAGTCTCGTGCCTGATCGCGTGGCGCAACGCCGGAGTGCGGACGCGCATCGGCTCGTCCACGACCAGCCGGGCGTCGACGAGCCGTTCGAACGCCGACAGCGCGCGGAACGAGTCCAGCCCGGCGACCTCGCACAGCACGTCCAGCTGAGCATCTCCCAGCACAGCCACCGCGCGACCGACCGCCACGGCGTCGGTGTCCAGCTGGTGCCAGTTCCGTCGCACGGCCCGCAACAGCCGCGGCAGCCGCAGTCCGGGGAGCAGGTCCGCCGACAGGTCCTGACCGAGGTCCAGCACGTCGCTCACCACGCCCGGCGCCCCGCCGCTGAACTCGGCCAGCGGCGACGCCAGTTCCGGCACCCCGCCCCGCCGTCGCACCACCTCCGCCACCGCCGGGGCGTCGAGCGGCCGCAACGGCACGCGCACGGCGTCGACCACGTCCAGCAGGTCCGGATCGACGTCACCGCCGAGCACCAGCACCCCCCGGAACCGCGCCAGCCGCTCGGTCTCCTCGGCGGAAAGCCGTTCGACGTCGTCCACGACGAGCACGGTGTGCCGGTCGTCTCCGGTCACCGCCCGCAGTCCTCGCACCGGCCGCAACCCGCTGCGGACCGCGATCGACGACGCGACGGCCAGCAGTGCGGTCTTACCCATGCCCGTCGTGCCGTGGACCACGCACGACCGCGCACCGCCCAGTGCGTCTGTCAAGGCGGCGATCTCCCGCTCACGCCCCACGAGCAGGCCCTCCGCCTGCCGCACGACGGCACCGACGAGACCGGGGCGCAGCGGCGTGACCATGCCGTCCAGACAATCCCGGGCCGCGGGAAAGGACCATGCAGAAGCACCGGCAGAAGTTCCGCGTTCTGCCCCTTCGCGCAGTGAACGTGAAAACTGTTCGGTGAATCAATTGGTGATGTCAACCCCCGAACATGAACCATTCCCGTGCCGTTTACGTGAACTCTGGTGAACACAGGCGAACACCACAGGGAGTCCCCGATGCGGGTCGCGTCACGCACCGTCTTCGACTTCGTCCGGCTCAACGGCACCACCGCGCCGGTCGAGACGGAACTGATCTACCAGGCCGACGACCCGTTCGCGGTGACCATGCGGTTCCACTCCGGCGGCTCGGTGGCCACCTGGGTCATGGGCAGGGAGCTGCTCGCCGAGGGCATGGCCAAGCCGGCCGGTGACGGCGACGTGAGACTGCGGCCGCACTCCGGCCGAACCCTCGTGCTGGAGCTGCTGTCCGACCGGCACGCGACGGTGTTCCGCTTCCCGGCGACCACGCTGCGGAAGTTCCTCGCCGCCACCCACCGGCTCGTCCCCGCGGGCAAGGAGCGGTTCGACGCGGACGCGTTCCTGAGCACGGTCCTGCGCTGACGCTCACCCCTGCGGATCGAGCTCGGCCAGCCGTTGGGCTTCCGCGCGATGCACCGACGTCAGCTCACGCCACGACGTCATCTGTGCGCGCTCGTACACGTCTTCGGCCTCGGTGAGCACCGCGATGGCCTCGACCGGCCTGTCCGCGTCCATCAGCGCGAGACCGAGCCATCCGAGCGTGCGACCCAGTGCGGAGAGTTCGTAGGTCGTACGTGCGTACGCGCGTTGCTCTCGGGCTACTTCTTCGTGCAGCAACACGGCGGCCACCGGACGGTTCATCCGCCGCCACAACACGCCGAGTACGGACCGTGCGTAGTGCACGTCCTGAGGCTCGCGCATCGCCTCGATGGCCCGCAGACACACACGTTCCGCCTCATCGTCCTGACCGAGCCCGCTGTGCGCGGCCGACGCGATGAGCCACACCCAGCCCAGGTGGCCGGTCTCCCCCGACGACTCGGCGACAGCCACCGCCCTGGTCAGCACCTCCAGCGCGGGCCCGGACCGGTCGGCGACGTCGAACAGCACCCAGCCGAGCTGGGCCAGGACCACGACCTCCTGCCACGGCTCCAGCGCGGACGCGAGCGCGGCGCGGTAGACGCGTTCCCAGACCAGACCCGGTTCCACGGCCGCGTAGTGCGAAAGTGCGATCACAGCGCGCGCCACGTCGTCGTGCAGCCCTCTCGCCTGTGCGCGCTCGACGATTTCCGGCAGCAGGTCGCGATGTTCGTCCAGCCAACGCCTCGCCGTCGGCACGTCGGCGAACCTCTGCTCACGCGGATGCACGCGCCGTGCGTCGCCCGTCTGCCCGAACAACACCCCTGCGGCCACAGTCGTTTCCAACAGCCAGGCGATCATCGCGCGGTGTGCGTCGTCGTCGGTGGCGTCGATCAGGCCGTTGGCGAACGTCCGCACGAGAGCGTGCATCGAGTACCCGCGGTCGTCGGGTTCGAGCAGGCTCACGTCGGCGAGGTCCTCCAACGCCTGTGTGGCCTCCTCGACGCCGATGCCCGCGAGCACGGCGGCGAGGTCCGGCGTGACGCTCGTGCCGACGAGCAGCCCGAGCCGGCGGAACACCAACCGCGCGGTGTCCGGGAGGTGCGCCAGCGACACCTCGAACGCGCCCCGCACGTCCAGGTCGCCCGCGGTGAGCGCGGCGAGCCGGCGTTCCTCGATCTGCTCCACCAGGTGCCGCACCGGCCAGCGCGGGCGGCTGGCGAGCCGGTTGCCCGCGATCCGCACCGCGAGCGGCAGCCGTCCGCACAGCTCGACCAGCTTCCGCGCGGTGGCGGCGTCCTCGGCCGCACGGGCGGCGCCGACGATCGACGAGAGCAGCTCGACGGCCGCGTCCTCCGTCAGCCCGCCCAGCCGGAGCCACGTGGCACCCGTGAGGCCGGCGAGGCGGTGCCGGGACGTCACGATCGTGAGGCAGCCCGGTTCGGCCCGGAGTGTGCGCACCTCCTCCTCTGTGCGCGCACTGTCGAGCACGACCAAGAAGCGCTTCCCCGCCACCAACGACCGGTAGAGGCGCGTCTGACCGTGCACGTCCTCCGGCATGTGTTCCGCCGGGACACCGAGGTCCTTCAGCAACCGTTCGAGCGGCGGCGCCGCCCCGTCCAGCTCCACGAGCAGCTGCCCGTCCGGGAAACGCGCCTCCAGCAGGTGCGCGGCCCGCACGGCGAGGCTCGTCTTGCCGGTCCCCGCGGCCCCGTGGACCACCACGAGCCCGCCGCACGCCGACGCGATGGCGTCGAGCTCGGCGTCCCGCCCGACCAGATCCGCCACGTACATCGGCAACGAGCAGACCGGCAGCGCCGCCCTGCCCGACCGGGCGAGCCGGCGCATCTCCTCCCGGCCCGGCTCGTCGAGGCCGAGCGCGTCGAGGAGGGCCTCGGTCGTGCGCCGCTGCGGCGACCGGGCCCGGCCGCGTTCCATGTCGCTGATCGCGCGGACGCTGACCCCGGACCGGGCGCTGAGCTCCTCCTGGCTGAGCCCGGCGGTCCTGCGGTGGTGCACAAGGCGGGCGCCGAACGTCATAACGCAGAAATTAGCGGTTGAGGCTCGTCAGCATCTGTGCGCACACACGAGAGAGATGGCGCCGCATCACGGTCGACGCGCGCGCCGCGTCCCCGTCCTCGACTGCCTTCACGAGCTCGTCATGGTCGTCCATCGACGCGTGCTGGTGCGGCGGGTCGTCTTCGAGCGCACTGCGCAGGAGCACCACGCGTTGCTGCACGAGCCGCACCTGCTCGGCGATGTGCGGACTGCGGGCCGCGTCCAGCAGCGCCTGGTGGAAGGCGAGGTCCAACCGGTACGGGAACGGCTGCCCGGCCTTGTAGTTGCGGCGGCTCTCGGCGCAGACCTCGTGCAACCGCACCAGGTCGACGTCGGTCCGGCGCGACGCCGCCAGTTCCGCCGCGGCGCACTCCAGGGCGGTGCGCAGCTCGAACAGGGCGCGGACGTCGCTCGCGTCGGCGTCGGGCACGAACGCGCCGCGGTGGGGCACGAGCGTGAGCAGCCGCTCGGAGGCCAGGTGCCGGATCGCCTCGCGCAACGGGCCGCGGCTGATGCCGAGCTGCTGCGCCACCTCGACCTCGTTGACCCGCGAGCCGGGCGGGATCACCCCGGTCAGCACCTGCTCGCGCAGCACGTCGACGGCCTGCCCGGCGAGGCTGAGGTGCAGAGGGGGTGTCACCTTCGTCTCCTGATCTGGACGGCACCGGCCGTCCACCCGATAAGCTAGCGAACGTGTCAACTGTCGACAGTTGGCAGTTTCCGCGCGGCGAGGAGGGTGACGATGGGACACGAGGTGCTGGCCGAGGTCTGGCGGGGCGACTTCCTGGAGTCGGTGCACCACGGCACCGTCGTCGCGACGGAGGCGTCCGGCTCCCCCGTGCTGTCCGTCGGGCGGCCTGACGACGTCGCGTTCCCGCGGTCGTCCAACAAGCCCCTGCAGGCCCTCGCGATGCTGCGCAGCGGCCTCGACCTCGACGGCGAGCTGCTCGCCCTGGCCTGCGCCTCGCACTCGGGCGAGGACTTCCACGTCGAGGGCGCGCTGCGGATCCTGGCGTCGGCCGGTCTCGGCGAGGACGCCCTCCAGTGCACCCCCGACCTGCCGATCGGCGAACAGGCCCGCGCCCGGCACCTGGCCCTCGGCCTCGGCGCCGCCCCGAAGTACATGAACTGCTCCGGCAAGCACGCCGCCATGCTCGCCACCTGCGTCGCCAACGGCTGGCCGACGGACAGCTACCTCGACCCGGCGCACCCGTTGCAGGTCGCGACCCGCGAGACGATCGAGGACCTGGCCGGCGAGCCCGTCGCCCAGGTCGGCGTCGACGGCTGCGGCGCCCCGATCTTCGCCATCAGCCTCACCGGTCTCGCCAGGGCGTTCGGTCGCCTGGCCAGCGCGCCGGAGGGCACCCTGGAGCACCGCGTCGCCACCGCCATGAACACCCACCCGCAGTGGGTCGGCGGCACCGGCCGCGACGTCACGGAGCTGATGAGCGCCCTGCCCGGCGTCATCGCCAAGGACGGCGCCGAGGGCGTCTACGCGGTCGGCCTGCCCACCGGCGAGGGCGTGGCGCTCAAGATCGCCGACGGGTCGTCGCGGGCGCGGGCGGTCGTCGTCGTGGCCGTGCTCAAGCGGCTCGGCGTGGACGTGAGCGCGATCGAGGACCTCGCCACCGTGCCGGTCCTCGGGCACGGGCGCGCGGTCGGCGCCGTGCGGCCGTCACTCGCCGTGGCGAGCTGACGTCCGCCACACCGAAATCATGACCCTCAGCCATTAAGCTGGGGGTTATGGGCGAATCGAAGGACGAGCGCGAGCAGTTCGAGGAGGAACTGATCGGCCTCGACCCGCACGACCCCGAGACGAAGGCCTTCGCCGCACACCTGGACCGGATGAAGCGGCAGGGCCCCGGCTACACCGTCGAGGGCTACCTGGACGGCGTCCGGGACTTCGCCGACTCGGCCAACCGCACGACCGGGCACCAGCGGCTCGTCGCCGTCATCGTCGTCGGCCTGATCCTGCTCGGTGTCATCCTCACGATCTGGTTCGCCCTCGGCGACATCCTCGCCATCATGTTCTGATCCGAACCACTCCTTAACGGGGTCTTACGGCCGCACACGGGCGACCGCGGCCGGGAAGCCCAGCGGCACGGGCGGAGTTATAAAGAGACATGGAACCTGTTGTCGGCACCACCCCCAAGGTCGTGCGTTCCGAAGAGGAATGGCGCGCCCAGCTGAACCCCGCCGAGTACGCGGTGCTGCGCCAGGCAGGCACCGAGCGCCCGTGGACGGGCGAGTACACCGAGACCAAGACCGAGGGCGTCTACGAGTGCCGCGCCTGCGGCGCCGAACTGTTCCGCAGCGACACCAAGTTCGACTCGCACTGCGGCTGGCCGTCGTTCTTCTCGCCGCTGGCCGGCGAGGCGATCATCCTGCGCGAGGACCGCGCCCTCGGCATGAAGCGCGTCGAAGTGCTCTGCGCCACATGCCACAGCCACCTCGGGCACGTTTTCGAAGGTGAGGGGTACCCCACGCCGACGGACCAGCGCTACTGCATCAACTCCGTCTCCTTGAAACTGGTTCCGTCCGAATAGGAGACTGGGCTCCGGAGTCCGGTTCAGCACGAGCCGGACCGAACTGGGAGGCACCATGCACCGCTTCGGCACCGATGGCGAAGGCTCCGGCGGAGTCGACGGCGGCTCGTCGAGCTGACGTCGGCGGCCGGGCTCGCGGAGTGAGCACCGGCCACCGCAAGTGACGGAGGACGGGCAACCCTAAGGCTTCGTCAACAGACCTTGTGAGCATGTGGCCCGGACCACACCATGGACTTCACCGAAGCATCTTCGGGGCAGTCAGGGGGTGGGTCGCATGCAGAGGCCTTGGGGGTTGTCCGGACCGGAGTTCCTCCAGCTGTACTGGATCGGGCTGGCACTGGCGGTGCTGGTCGCGATAGTCGTCCGGGTACGCGCACGAGCTGGTCGTGGTGAGCAGCCCGTGCGTTCCCTGGACATGGACGAGCTCGCGTACCTCGCGGGCGGCCCGCGGCGCGTCGTCGAGACGTCGCTCGCGCGGCTGCTGACCGCGGGCGAGCTCCGCACTTCCCGCCGTGGCACCGTTCAGGCCACTGCCGACACCAGCTCGCGCAACGCGGTGGACCGCGCCGTCGTCACCGACGCCCAGCGCTACACCAACCGCACCGTGAGCCTCCTGGTCCCGGCGGTCGCCCAGGACGAGGCCGTCACCTCGATCGGCCGGCGCCTGGAGGAGATGGGCCTGGTCATCACCGCGGACGCCGCGAAGAGCGCACGGCGCAAGGGATCCATCGCGCTGTGGGTGCTGCTCGCGATCGGCGTCGTCCGCTGGGGCAACGGCATCGCGATCGACGCGCCCGTCGGGTGGCTGACCCTCCAGCTCGTCCTCACCGGCCTGCTGATCCTGGTCCTCACACGCGGTGGCAAGCACGTCCGCACCGGCAAGGGCAACCGCGTCCTCGACGAGGCGCGCACCTCCCGCAGCCGGTCGGCGATGCCGGACGAGGCCCTCTACGCGGGCGCGGCCGGCCTCGTCCTCTTCGGCGGCCTCACCGTCTACCCGGACCTCGCGGTGCGCAGCTCCCTGCTCGCCTCCTCGGGATCCGGCGCGGGGTACAGCAGCTCGAGCGGCAGCTACAGCTCGTGTTCGTCCAGCTCTTCCTCGTGTTCGAGCGGGAGCAGCTGCGGCGGGGGCGGCGGCTGCGGTGGCGGGTGCGGCGGCGGCAGCTGACCGCGTTTCCGGTTCTCGTCAGGTAACACCAGGAACCCAGGGGTAGATCTCACGTCGAAGGTGCACCGGCTCAGTGAGGGGAGTGCTGATGGCCACCACTTCGACACCGCACCAGGTCGTCTGGACGGCGGAGGAGATCGGGTTCCTGGCAGGGGGTCCGGGCAGGGCGGTGGAGGCCGCGCTGGCCCGGTTGATGGACGGCGGTCTCGTGCGCGTCTCCCGCGAGGGCCTCGTGACCGCCGTCCACCAGAACGACCACGGCGCCACCACTCCGATCGAGGCGTACGTCCTCTCCGGACTGCACGGCGCCGCACGTCCGCTGCGCCAGCTCGTGCCCGTGTCGGCGGCGAGCCACGAGGTCGGTGGGCTGCATCAGAGCCTGGTCGCCCGCGGGGTGGTGCGGGCGAGCTGGGGTAAGCCCCGCGGCGGCATCCGCGCCCTGCGGGTGCTGCTGGTCGTCCTCGCGGCGCTGTCCCTGATCGCCATCATCGCGGTCGACGGGCGAATCGTCCTTTTGACGGCTTTGTTGCTGCTGCTGGTCTTCCTGCTGCGCGACAGGGGCCGGCTCACCGCACAGGGCAAGAGCGTGGTGGTGCACGCGTTGCGGAACCAGCGCGGTGGCGCGGACGTCGTAGCCTTGCACGGCCTGAACCGGGGCGGGAAGCGCCCGCGAAGGTCCACTACGAACAGTGGCGGCAGCTGCGGCAGCACCACCTACGACTACTACGACCACACGAGCGGGTGCTCCAGCTCGTCGAACTGCTCCAGCAGCAGCTGCGGCAGCTCCAGCAGCTGTTCGAGCAGCAGCAGTTGTTCCAGCAGCAGTAGCTGCAGCAGTTCGAGTTGCAGCAGCAGTAGCAGTAGTTGCAGCAGCTCCAGCAGCTGAGGGGGAACGATGGTCACACCGACGACGACACGGGGAACGCGGTTCACCCCCGAGCAGATCGGCTTCCTCGCCGCGGGTCCCGGCAGGGCCACCGAGGCGGCACTGGCCCGGTTGCTCGACGCCGGCCTGCTCAGGGTGTCGCGTGACAACCGGGTCTCCGCCGTCCACCAGAGCCGCCAGGGCGCGACCACGGCGGTGGAGGCGCGCCTGCTGAACCAGACGCGGACGCCGGTCTCGCTGAAGTCCGCGGTGAAGATCACCTCGTCCGGCACGGAGGTCAGGGCGCTGCACCAGCAGCTGCTCGACGACGGGCTCATGCAGCGGCCCCGGCCCCGCAACGCCGCGTGGTGGTTCCTCCTCGCGATGGCGGTCGTGCTGGTCGCGGTCAGCTTCCAGAGCCCGTGGGCGCTCGTCGGCGCGGCGAGCTTCCTGCTGATGGGGATCTGGCTGCGCGGCCGCAAACCGGTCACCAGAGCGGGCAGGGCGGCGCTGCGGAGCGCGACCGCGAGCGACCGGGTGTTCGCGGTGGCGCTGTACGGCTTCACCGGCAAGGTCGGCACCCAGGAGGTCGGCGACCTCTTCGACCTGCCCAAGGACGTGGCGAGGTCCATCCCGCTCAAGCAGAAGAAGAAGCGGAGGTCCTCCGCCAGGGGCGGCGCCTCGTGCGGGGCGGCGGTGGCGAGCTACAGCAGCTGCGGCAGCACCGGTTGCGGCAGCAGCCACAGCCACAGTTGTGGTAGCAGTGGCCACAGCTGCGGCGGAGGCGGCAGCAGTTGTGGCGGCGGCGGTGGCTGCGGTGGCGGAGGAGGCGACTGATGGCGGGGATCAAGGACCTGGGCGTCGGCATCGGCTGGCGTTCGGAGATCGACCTGACCGTGGAACGGCTGCCCGGCGTGGACTTCGTCGAGGTCGTCGCCGAGAACCTCCACATCGGACACCTGCCGGAGTCGGTGACGCTGCTGCTGGAGCGCGGCATCCCGGTCCTCCCCCACGCCGTGTCGTTGTCGCTGGGCGGCGCGGAGGAGCTCGACATGGGCCGCGTCGAGCACCTGGGCGCGGTGGCCGAGGCCGTCGGCGCGCCGATGGTGAGCGACCACGTGTGCTTCGTCCGGGCCGGCGGGCTCGACTCCGGCCATCTGATGCCGGTGCCCCGCACCAGGGACGCGCTGGACGTGCTCGTCGAGAACGTCACGCTGGCGCAGCGGAACCTGCCGGTGCCGCTCGCCCTGGAGAACGTCGCCGCGCTGCTGGAGTGGCCGGACGGCGAGCTGTCCGAGGGCGAGTTCCTGGCCGAGCTCGTCGAGCGCACGGACTGCTGGCTGCTCGTCGACGTCGCGAACCTCTACGCCAACGCCCGCAACATCGGCACGGACCCCGAGCGGTTCCTCGACGAGATCCCGCTGGAGCGCCTGGCCTACGTGCACGTCGCCGGCGGCGTCGAGCACGGCGAGGTCTACCACGACACGCACGCGCACGCGGTCCTGCCGGAAGTGCTCGGGGTGCTCGACGAACTCTGTTCGCGGGTGAATCCGCCGGGCGTTCTGCTGGAGCGCGACGACAACTACCCGTCCGACACCGAAATCGCGTCCGAACTGGCCGCGATCCGCGCCGTCGTGGACAAACACCGTGGCTGAAATGAGCGACGCCGCGGCCGCGCGCGAAAGGCTCGCGTCTCAACAGGCGGCCCTGTTGAACGCATTGCTCGCCAACGGTCCCGCCCCGGCCGGATTCGACGAACGACGGCTTGCCGTCGAACGCCGCGCTCTGCTGTCCAAACGGCGCAGCGTCGCGCGGATGCTGGGTCCCTCCGTGGCCGACGAGCTGGGCGACCGGTTCCAGCCGCTCTTCGACGCCTACGCGGTCGAAAACCCACGTCGGACGGGTTCCCGCGCACGCGAGGACGCCGCGCGGTTCGCGGAATGGTGCCGCGCTTCGGGCGAGCTGGCGGAAAGCCGCAAGTCGTACTGGAAGTTCTGGCGAACGAACTGACAGTCGAACGGACCGGCCGGAATCGTCCGTTCAGCTCTGTGTGGCTCCAGCCGCCCCTCGATACGTTCGAAACCGTCGGGGGGCTTTTTCGATTGCCTTCGCATTACCGCGGAAGGCCTTCCGGCCTGCGCGGACCACAACGCGCGGTGAATTCGGCCCACGAGGGGACTCGAATGCGCGGAAAAGCAAAAGTGCTGGGTGCCGTGACGGCGCTCGCCCTGGCAGCGGCGCCGGCCGCCACGGCCGCACCACCGGCCGTCCCACCGCAGAAGGCGGTCGACGAGGTCACCCTCGTCACCGGCGACCGGGTCCTCCTCGGACCAGGTCAGCAGGTCGTCGCGATCCAGCCCGGCGAGGGCCGCGGCACGACCAGGTTCCGAACGCTCGAAGGACCCGACGGACACACACTGGTCATCCCCGCAGACGCGTTCGGGCCCCTGGCGGCGGGCCGGCTCGACCGCAGGCTCTTCGACGTGACCACGTTGCTCGACTTCGGCTACCGCGACCGGTCGCCGTTGATCGTGAACGGCCGCGGGAGGACCGGCACCCGGAGCGCGGGCGACTGGAACGCCCTGCGGCTCTCCGGGGACAAGATCTGGCTCGACGGCCTCCGCAGGCCGACCCTCGACCGGTCGGTCGCGCAGATCGGCGCGCCGGCCGCCCACGAGCGCGGCATCACCGGCAAGGGGATCAAGGTGGCCGTCGTCGACACCGGTGTCGACGAGAAGCACCCCGACCTCGCGGGTCAGCAGGTCGCCGAGAAGAACTTCACCACCGACCCCGACAACACCGACAACATCGGTCACGGCACGCACGTCGGCGCCACGGTCGCGAGTCACGGCGCGCAGTACGGCGGCGTGGCCCCCGGCGCCCAGCTGCTCGACGCCAAGGTGTGCACCGCGCGCGGTTGCCAGGACTCGGCGGTCATCGAGGGCATGCGCTGGGCCGTCGAGCAGGGCGCCCGGGTCGTCAACATGAGCCTCAGCGGCCCGGACACACCGGAGGTGGACCCGGTCGAACAGGCCGTCGACGAGCTCACGGCGCAGTACGGCGCGTTGTTCGTCATCGGAGCGGGCAACTCCGGCTCCCCCGGCACGGTCGGCTCGCCGAGCACGGCCGAAGCCGCGCTGTCCGTCGGCGCCGTCGACCGCGACGACCAGCTCGCCTCGTTCTCCAGCAAGGGACCGCGTGCCGGGGACAGCGGGCTCAAGCCGGAGGTGACCGCGCCGGGCGTCGGCATCGTCGCGGCGGCCGCCGGCACGAACGGCGGGCACGTCGCGGCGAGCGGCACGTCCATGGCCACCCCGCACGTGGCGGGCGCCGCGGCTCTCCTGCGCCAGGAACACCCGGAGTGGACCCCTGCACAGGTCAAGTCGGCCCTCACCACCACCGCCAAGCCGACGGCCGGTGTGAGCGCGTTCGACCAGGGCGCCGGGCGCATCGACGTGTCCAAGGCGATCGACCAGGTGCTCACCGGCGACGCCACGGTCAACCTCGGCAAGCACGAGTGGCCGCACGACGACGACAAGCCGGAGATCAGGCCGATCACCTACACCAACCCGACCGGGGCGGCGGTCACGCTCGACCTGGTGCTCACCGGCACCGCACCTCGGGGCGTGCTCGCGCTGAGCGCCTCGAAGGTGACGGTCCCGGCCGGCGGCACCGCGTCGGTCGACGTCATCGGCGACACCCGTGCCGGGACCCAGGACGGCACGTTCAGCGGTGAGGTCGTCGCGACCTCCGGCACGCACACCGTCCGCACGCTCGTCGCCATCGACCGCGAGGAGGAGCGCTACACGCTCGCGGTCGACCTCACCGACCGCGACGGGCAGGACCCGGCGAGCTCGTCCACGTTCCTCGTCGGCCTCGACAACTCCGTCGTGCAGGTGCTCGACACCGCGGGCGACCTGAAGATCCGCCTGCCGAGGGGCACCTACGTGCTGGAGACGTCGATCGGCTCGGACGAGGGCCTGGACCTGCTGGTGCAGCCGAACGTGGTGCTCACCGCCGACACCGCGATCACGCAGGACGCCCGCCTCGCGAAGCCGTTGTCCATCATACCGCCGGAAGCCCCCGGGAGCTCCGTGGTCGGCGAGCTCGCGTGGCGGCGCACGCTCGGCAGCCGGACGGTGGCGTCGACGACGGTCGTGCACGGCGGTTTCGACGGCATCCGCACAGCCCAGGGCGGTGGACCGCTGTCGTCGGCGGAGATGGCGTCCCTGGTGACGCTCCAGGCCGACGCCGCCGAGGCCGGCACGTACTTCCGGCTGTCCTACCCGGTCGGCGGCAGCCTGCCGACCGGGCTGACGCGCGCACCGCGGAAGGAGGACCTGGCCCGCGTCGAGGCCACGATCGGCGGACTCGCGCCCGGCAGCACGGCCCTGAAGGGCGAGCTCCCGGCGTCGTCGCTCGGTCTCTACGGCGGCGGTCTTCTCTACCGGGCGCCGGAGAGCGGCAAGGTTGTCGACTACGTGACGACCGAGGGCCTGCGCTGGCAGTCGTTCGTGCTGAACACCCACCCCAACGGTGCCGTGGAGCAGGTCACCTCCGGGTTCCGCACGTACCAGGCCGGGCGGACGTACCAGGAGCGGGAGAACCGGCCGGTGTACTCGCCGGGGTTGCCCGAGTCGTCGTTCCCGTCAGCCCACCGCCGCGGGGGAACGCTGACCTTCAGCCTCCCCTTGCTGAGCGATGCGGGCAACGGCACCGGGTACTCCACTGTGGACAGTGCGCACACTGCGCTCTACCGCAACGGGATGCTGCTCGGTGAGGTCGCGTCGACGAGCGGGATCTTCGAGAAGGTGCCGCCGGCGCCGGGGGACTTCCGCGCCGAGGTGAGCCTCGACCGGAGCTCGCAGTTCGCGTTCAGCACCGAGGTGTCGGGGACGTGGACGTTCAGGTCCACCGGTACCGAGGGCAGGACCGACGCGTTGCCGCTGTCGGTCGTGCGGTTCGCGCCGAAGCTCGACGCGAACGGCGCGGTGCCCGCGGGCACGTTGCAACGCATCGGGTTGTCCACGCAGTCGCAGGGCGACACGGGTGCGGTGCGCGTCACCGGCGTGCAGTACTCGCACGACGACGGCAAGACGTGGCGTCCGGCGGGTGTGGTCGGCGACAGCGCGCTGGTCTACCACCCGGCGGGAGCGCGGTGGGTGTCGTTGAAGGCCACCACCGCCGACGCCAGGGGCGGCACGTCCGAGGTGACGGTGATCCGCGCCCACCGGCTGAGCTGACGACCGGGAGGGCCGTCGCGGGACGGCCCTCCCCCGCCGCTACGGCAGGTTGAGCACCAGCTCGGCCGCCGGAACGCGGGTGCCGGTGTAGAAGGGGATCTCCTCGCGCACGTGCAGCCGCGCCTCGGTGCCGCGCAGGTGGCGCATGAGGTCGACGATGCGGTGCAGCTCGTCCGCCTCGAACGCGAGCAGCCACTCGTAGTCGCCGAGCGCGAACGACGCGACGGTGTTCGCGCGCACGTCCGGGAAGTCGCGGGCTTCCTTGCCGTGGTCCGCCAGCATCTTGCGGCGGTCCTCGTCCGGCAGCAGGTACCACTCGTAGGACCGCACGAACGGGTACACGCAGATGTACTTGCGCGCCTCCTCACCCGCGAGGAACGCGGGGATGTGGCTGCGGTTGAACTCCGCGGGGCGGTGCAGGGCGACCTGCGACCAGACCGGCGTGGAGACCTTGCCGAGCGGCGTGCGGCGGAAGCCCGTGTAGGCCTGCTGCACCTGCTCGATCTCCTCGGCGTGCCACCAGATCATGAAGTCGGCGTCGGCGCGCAGACCGGCCACGTCGTAGACGCCGCGGACGACGACGCCCTTGCCCTCCAACGCGTCCAGGTAGTCCTGCGTCTCGCTGGCGGCCGCCGACCGGTCCTCCGGCAGCCTGCCGGGTTCGACCCGGAACACCGACCACATCGTGTAGCGGATGGTGTCGTTGAGCTCGTTGTAGTTCAGGCGCGCCATGACTCCATCTTGGCACGCGCCCCTCAGCGGCGAACGCGGCCCAGCAGGTGTGCTGCGACACGGGCGGCGGCCGCGTCGGCGGTCGCGATGCACGCCGGCACACCCACCCCGTGCAGCGTGGCGCCGGCCACCGCGAGGCCGGGGACCTCGGCGATGCCGCGTTCGATGGTGTCCACCAGGTCGACGTGGCCGACGCCGTACTGCGGCAGGCCCCCGCCCCAGCGCTGCACCACGGAGTCGATCGGCGCGGCCTTGATCCCGGTCAGCTCGTGCAGGTCGTTGCGCACGGCCTTGACCAGGTCGGCGTCGCTGCGCTGCAACAGCGCCGTCTCGCCGTGACGGCCGACCGAGCCGCGCAGGATCACCGGCTCGCCGTAGTGCGCCCACTTGCGGCTGGAGAACGTGAAGGCCTTGGCGGTGAACGGGGTGATGCGGTCGCTGTAGCGCTCGCCCTCGGCGATCAGGATCCCGGAGCGGTCCGGCAGCTCCGTGCCCGGCGGCAGCGCCAGCGCGACGACGGCCATCGAAGCGACCTCGACCTTGCCGTAGGCGGCGGACACCTGCGGCGCGATCTCGTGCAGCAGCTTGCGCGCGGACGGCGCCGGGACGGCGAGCACGACGCCGTCGCACTCCAGGTACTCCGGGGTCGCGGCGGACCCGATCTCCAGCCGCCAGCCGCTGCCCAGCCACGACAGCACGCGCACCGGCAGGCCCAGCCGGACCTCGGGCCGCGCGACCTCGGCGAGCCGGTCGACGAGCGACGACACGCCGCCGTCCAGGGTGGCGAACACCGGCGGACGCGCGGCACGCGGCTGCGGCGGCGCGGGCATCATCATCGCGGCGGCCGCGAGCAGCGAGCCGACGCCCTTGTCCAGCAGCGTCGCGATCTGCGGCATCGTGGCGCGCAGGCCGAGCTCGTCCGCGCGGCCCGCGTAGACGCCGCCCAGCAGCGGGCCGACGAGCCGGTCGCCGATCTCGGGGCCGAACCTGTCCTTCATCAGCGCGCCGACGGAGACGTCGCCGCCGTCGAGCGCGACCGGGGGCAGCGTCGGTTCCATCTCGACCCGCAGCGCGCCCTCGGACGACAGCAGGGGCCGCACGCTCTCGACGCTCGCCGGGACGCCCATGAACGTGTGGGCGGGCAGCTGGTGCGTGCGCCCGGCCGCGTGGACCGACGCCTTGGCGCCCGTGGGGTGCACGACGTGGCCGCCCAGGCCGATCTCGGCGATCAGCTCCTGCGCCTCGGGCTTGCGGTGCAGGAACGCCTCCGCGCCCACGTCGAACCGCACGCCGCCGAGCTCGGCGGTGCGCAGCTTGCCGCCGAGGCGGTCGGACTGCTCGACGACGGTGATCCGGGCGTCCGGTCCGAGCAGCATCCTCAGGCGGTGCGCGGCGGCGAGGCCGGAGACCCCTCCCCCGACGATGGCGACGTGCGGCGCTCTGGCGTGCATTACAAGCTGTGGATCAGTTCGACGGTCCGGGTGATGATCTCCGGATCGGTGTCCGGCAGCACGCCGTGGCCGAGGTTGAAGATGTGGCCCGCGGCCGCCCTGCCCTCGGCGTGGATGCGGCGCACCTCGCGTTCGACGGCGTCGAAGCCCGCGAAGAACAGCGCCGGGTCCAGGTTGCCCTGCACGACCGGCTTCGGCAGCTCGGGAGCCGCCTGCTCCAGGCGCCGCACGGCGACGTCGAGGGGGATGCGCCAGTCGACGCCGACGACGTCCGCGCCGGCCTCGCGCATCGCGGGCAGCAGCTCGCCCGTGCCGACGCCGAAGTGGATGCGCGGCACCGTCGTGATGGTCTCCAGCACGCGCTTCGAGTGCGGCAGCACGAACTCGCGGTAGTCGCGCTCGGACAGCGCGCCCGCCCACGAGTCGAACAGCTGGACCGCGTGGACGCCCGCGTCGAGCTGGGCGTGCAGGAACGCCGCCGTCACGTCGGCGATCCTCGCGAGCAGCGCGTGCCACAGCTCGGGGTTGCCGTGCATGAGCGCCTTGGTGCGCTCGTGGTTCTTGCTGGGCCCGCCCTCGACGAGGTAGGAGGCCAGCGTGAACGGCGCTCCGGCGAACCCGATCAGGGCGACCTCGGAGGGCAGTTCCTTGAGCAGCAACCCGATCGCGTCGGCGACCGGCTGGACCTGCTCGGCGTGCAGCTCGGGCAGCGCCTGCACGTCGGCGAGCGTCCGCACGGGGTGCGCGACCACGGGACCGGTGCCCGCGACGATGTCGAGGTCGACACCGGCCGCCTTGAGCGGCACCACGATGTCGGAGAAGAGGATCGCGGCGTCGACCCCGTGCCGCCGGACCGGCTGCATGGTGATCTCGCGGACCATCTCCGGGTCCATGCACGCGTCGAGCATCGCGGTGCCCTGGCGGAGCGCCCGGTACTCGGGCAACGACCGTCCCGCCTGCCTCATGAACCAGACAGGGGTGTGCGACGGGGTGCCGCCACGAGCGGCCACGAGAAGGGGGGCTTGTGCGTTCATATCTCTTTCATGGTCCCACGTCCCGGCGTGCCGCCGTCACTCGGCCGGATTGCGAGGCATACAGTCAGTTGCGTGACCGAGCCGGAAATCTTCCGCCGGGCGGTGGGGACGCTCAAGTCGGTTCGCCACAGGCCCGAGATCGAACTCACCGAGGTTCGCCCGCCGCAGCGGCTGGCCCCGTGGGCCTACGCGCTGACGGCGGAGGTCACCGGTCCGTCGGACGAGCTGTCGACGGGACGGCTCGTGCTGCTGCACGACCCGGACGGCGACGAGGCGTGGGGCGGTGTCCTGCGCGTCGTGGCGTACGTGCGCGTCGAACTGGACCACGAGCTCGCGTCCGACCCGCTGCTGCCCGAGGTCGGGTGGTCGTGGCTGACCGAGGCGCTCGAGCAGTCCGGGGCGGGGTTCACCGCGCTGGGCGGGACCGTGACGCAGACGTCGTCCGCGCGGTTCGGCGACATCGCCGGACCGGCCCGCACGGACGACCTGGAGCTGCGCGCGTCGTGGACCGCGCTCGACGGTGAGCTCGCCGAGCACGGCACCGCGTTCTACGAGCTGATGGCGACCGCCGTGGGCCTGCCGCCCGTGGGGGTCACGCTGTTCGGCCAGCGCCAGCCCTGACGCCGACCGATATCCAATATATTGCTCGCCGCGCACTTCCGCGGCGAGCGCTTTCCTAGCTGTCGGCGTCGCGCAGGACGCGCAGGACGTTCGCCCCGGCGAGCTTGGTGAGGTCGTCCTCGGACCAGCCCCTGTCCAGCAAGGCGCCGAAGAGTTTCGGGTAGGTCGAGACGTCCTCGAGCCCGTCCGGGAGCCCCGGGACGCCGTCGTAGTCGCCGCCGATGCCGATGTGGTCGACGCCGACGACCTCGCGCGCGTGCTCGACGTGCGCGACGACGTCGTCGAGCGTCGCGGTCGGTGCCGGGTGCTCGGCCGCCCACCGCTCGCCGAACACCTTGCGGGCGTCGAGGTCGGCGTGGTTCTCCCCCGCGGCCGTCATGGCTTCACGAAGAGATGCGTCCCATTCAGCGAAACCAGGTGAGACGAAACTCGGAACGAATGTGATCATGGCCACACCGCCGTTGTCCTTCAGCCTTCCCAGGACGTCGTCCGGGACGTTGCGCGGGTGGTCCGCGACGTGCCGGCAGGACGAGTGGCTGAAGATGACCGGCTTGACCGTCGTGTCGAGCGCGGCGTGCATGGTGCTGGGCGCGACGTGGCTGAGGTCGACGAGCATGCCGATCCGGTTCATCTCGCGCACGACGTCGTGGCCGAACTCGGTCAGCCCGCCGTGTTCCGGCTGGTCAGTGGCGCTGTCGGCCCACGGCGTGTTGTCGTTGTGGGTGAGCGTCATGTACCGGACGCCCAGCCGGCGCAGCGCGCGCAGGACGCCGAGTGAAGAGTTGATGGAATGTCCGCCCTCGGCGCCGAGGAGGGACGCGACACGCCCGGATGCGAAAACTTTCTCAGCTTCGGCGGCGGTGGTCGCGACGCCGAGGTGCCCGGAGTACCGCTCTGCCAGCTCGTAGACCAGCTCGACCTGCTCCAGGACGGCGGTGACCGCTCCGTCCCCGGCCAGCTTCGTGGGGATCCAGACGGACCAGAACTGCATGCCCAGACCGCCCTCGCGCATCTTCACGACGTCGGTGTGCAGGCTGGGATGACGTTCCAGGAGATCGACCGCCGCGACGGTCGAGCGGACGTCCCCGCCGGTGCCGCCGCCGAGCTCCCGCAGGGCCCAGGGGAGGTCGTTGTGACCGTCGACGAGGGGCACACGCTGCAGCAACGCCCGGGCTTTCTCGAGGCCTGCACTGCTCGGCACAACCAACTCCTAGATGTCGTTCTGAGAGGGACTCGCGTTACGCCCCCTATCTAGTTGTCATCCAATCGTGTGACAGATGAGTCCATCTGTCACAACCCGATAGGGATAGATACCCGATTGATCGTCCCGTAGACCCGCATGGGCGGCTACGCTGCCCCAGACGACACCACTTTCGGTCGATCAGTGGCGCGGCTGATTGGACGAAAGTCTCCGGTGCCGGTCGGGGGGCACGACCGACTCCAGGGAGGTAGTGACGTGGCTGCCGTCGGCTTAGGTCAGGCCGTTCGTACCACGCCAGCCGGCTCGTTGCCGGCGAACATGGTCCCGCACCCGCGGGAAGAGCTTTTTTCAGTGCTGGTGGTCGACGACCACCCACTGCTGAGGGAGGCGATATCAGCTCGGCTCACCCAGATGGGAGCCGGGACAGTGCATGAGGCCGCATCGGTGGCGGAGGCTCGGGCGCGGGCACTCGCTACCGGACCGTGCGACCTCGCGATCCTCGATCTGGGCCTGCCGGATGGCACCGGCATCGACCTGGTCACGGAGCTCCGTGCCCAGGGCTGGCCCCGCATCGTGGTCCTCGCATCCTCCGACGACCCCTACGCGGTCAGGTCGGCCTTCCAGGCGGGCGCCCAGGCGTACCTCCTGAAGTCCGCCTCTCCGATGGTGGTCACCGACGGGGTGCGCAGGGTCCTCGACGGCGGCGTTTACGCAGATCCGAGCGTGGCACCAGTACTCGCAGCGGGTACTCGGGTGCCGGGCACGGACAACACGCCGCGGGAACTCTCCGCGCGTGAGGTCGAGGTGCTCCAGCTGGTCGCCGATGGCCAGAGCAACAAGGAGATCGGCGAGGCTCTGAGCCTGTCCGCGTTGACGGTGAAGTCTCACCTGTCGCGGATCGGCCGGAAGCTGGGCACCGGGGATCGCGCTCAGATGGTCGCGCTGGCCATGCGTGCCGGCGTGATCCGTTAGATACCGGTTTGAAGCACTGAACCGGCCGAGAACACCTGTGGGTGGTGCGATCGTCGTAGGGTCATCCGCTGTGGATGTACCCGCCGACGAGCCAACCGCACCAACCGGACCAGAACCGGTACCGCTGACGGAACCTGCTGATGGGGTCCCGCCCGTGGTCGCCGATCCAGCTGCGCTCCGGCGAGCCGCTGACGCGCTCGCCGGGGCGAAGGGCCCGGTCGCGGTGGACACCGAGCGAGCCTCGGGCTACCGCTACTCACAGCGTGCCTATCTGGTGCAACTGCGCCGGGAGGGCGCCGGCACATGGCTGGTCGACCCGATCGCCCTGGGCGGTCGGATGGACCCGCTGGTGCAGGCGTTGGAGGGCACTGAGTGGGTGTTGCACGCGGCGTCTCAGGACCTGCCGTGCCTCGCCGAGCTCGGTCTCCGTCCCGGCGTGCTGTTCGACACCGAGCTGGCGGGCAGGCTGGCTGGGTTCGAACGCGTCGCACTGGGCACGTTGGTGGAACGGCTACTCGGTTACAGGCTCGAGAAGGGGCACGGCGCGGCCGACTGGTCGCGCCGGCCCCTTCCTGCCGATTGGCTGACGTACGCCGCTCTCGACGTGGAGCTGCTCGTGCAGCTGCGCGACGTTCTCGAAGCCGAGCTGGAGCGCCAGGGCAAGCTCGCCTGGGCGCTCGAGGAGTTCGAGGCGGTGCGGACGGCGCCGTTGCCGCGCCCCCGCACCGACCCCTGGCGACGCACGTCCGGCATTCACCGCGTGCGCAACCAGCGGCAGCTGGCCCTCGTGCGCGCGCTGTGGGAAGCCCGCGACACCGTGGCCCGCGAACGCGACATCGCCCCCGGCCGGGTCCTGCCGGACTCCGCCCTCATGGAGGCGGCCGCCCGCAACCCCGCTTCCGAGGCCGAGCTGCTCGCCCTCCCCGTCTTCCGCGGCCGCTCCCAGCGCCGCATGGCCGGCGTGTGGATGAGCGCTCTCCGCAAGGCCGGCACCCTCACCAAGGCGGAGCTCCCGGAGCCCGCGGGCCAGCACGACGGCCCGCCGCCGCCCAACCGCTGGGCGGACAAGGACCCGGATGCCGCGGCCCGCCTGACAGCGGCCCGTGCGGCGCTCACGGCCATCGCCGAGGCCAACACCCTGCCGGTCGAGAACCTGCTGCTGCCGGACCTGGTGCGCCGCACCTGCTGGCAACCGCCGGCCGACCTCTCACCCGAGTCCGTGGCCGCCGTGCTGCGCGAGGGCGGGGCGCGGTCGTGGCAGGTCGAGCTGACGCTCGACGCCCTGGCGAAGGCGTTGTCGGCGACGGCGCCGCCGCCCGCGAACTGATATCCGATATATCAATTCTCCGACATCCAGGCCCGGCCGATATCCGATGTATCGGCCGGGCCTCCGCGTTTTCCGCGCGTCAGGCGCGGCAGCTGATCTCCATTCCGTCCTCGACGGGAAAGGCGACGCTGACGTACCCGTTGGACGGGTCCCGCACATAGGCCAGGTAATCGGCCATCGAGGCCTGGTCGATGTCGTCGGCGACGACGAGCGCGCCGGGCGCGAGCCGCGGTTCGAGGTCGCGCAGTACCGGCAGGCAGAGCTCTTTCCAGCCGTCGAGCAGGACGAGCCCGATAGGTCCTTTCAGGTCGGCCAGCGTGCGCCGCGCGTCACCGGGCAGCACCGTCACGACTCCCCCGAGCCCGGCCTCGTCGAGGTTGGCCCGCGCCTTCGCGACCTTCTCCGCCGACATCTCGGTGCCGTAGACGTGCCCGCGTCCGTTGTCGGCGACGGCGGCCGCGAGGTAGAGCGTCGAGATGCCGAACGACGTGCCGAACTCGACGACGGTCTCCGGACGGCTCGACCGGACGAGCCCGTAGAGCAGGTCCCCGCCTCGTGCGGAGATCGGCATGTAGACGCCGGCCAGCGCGTCGGCGCGTTCCTGCGCGCCGGCTGACCGCCGCTCGTCCCACGGCGCCTCGAAGGTCTCGTCGGCGGTGGCGGAGTCGAAGAGCCGGTCCAGGACCGTGCGGACCCGCGGCTCGTGCAAGGTGATGGTCATGGCGGCTAGATTAGACGCAACGTTGCGTCTAATCTAGACCCGGTTAAGGTACGCGTCCTGGAGGTGGCGATGAGCACCGCACATCGCGGGAACCGGCACGGGCGCAGCGAAGAGGCGCGGCAGGCGGTGTTGCAGGCCGCCGACGACCTGCTGGCCGAACGCGGGTTCGCCGGCGTGACGATCGAGGGCATCGCCACGCGGGCGGGCGTCGCGAAGCAGACGATCTACCGCTGGTGGCCGTCCAAGGTCGACGTGCTCCTGGAGGCGTTCACCGAGGACATGGCCCAGCACCTGACGCCGGACGACCACGGCGACCTGGGCACCGACCTGCGCGTCCACCTCGCGCGGCTGGCGGAGTTCCTCGCCGGGTCCGATCCGGGGGCGGTGTTCCGGGCGCTCACCGGCCAGGCCCAGCACGACCCGCAGCTCGCGGCCAGGCTCCGCGACGAGCACCTGAGCCACCAGCGCGACCGCGACCGCCTGCCGCTGCGGCGGGCGGTCGACCGCGGCGAGCTGCCCGGCGACCTCGACGTCGACGTCGCGCTGGACCAGCTCGTCGGCCCGGTCTACTACCGCGTCCTGGTCACCGGCACGCCCGTGACGCGCGAGTTCACCGACGACCTCGTCGCGGCCTTCCTGCACCGGCACGGACGATGATCAGCACCGGACGCCTGGACCTGCTGCCGTTGCGGCCGGAGCACGTCGGCGAGATGGCCGAGGTCCTGTCCGACCCGGCGCTGCACGCGTTCATCGGCGGCGCCCCGGACTCCCCGCAAGCCCTGCGAGCCCGCTACGAACGCCTGGCCGCCGGCTCGCCGGACCCCGGCCAGCGCTGGCTGAACTGGGTGATCCGCCTCCGCGACGAGGACCGGCTCGTCGGCACCGTCCAGGCGACGATCGCCGACGGGACCGCGGAGATCGCGTGGGTCGTCGGCACGCCGTGGCAGGGGCGTGGCATCGCGAGCGAGGCCGCACGGGGTCTCGTCGCCTGGCTCGGCACCCAGCCGGTGCACGCGGTCGTGGCGCACGTCCACCCCGAGCACCACGCGTCCGCCGCCGTCGCCGCCTCCGCGGGGCTGACCGCCACCGGCGAGCTGCACGACGGCGAGGTCCGCTGGCGGCTGTGACGGCCGCCCCGCGCGGAGTCAGCCGGGACCGTCGGCGAGGACCTCGCGCGACACCTGCGCGTGCGCGAGCCGCCGGACGGCCTTGAGCACGGCGTCGCCGATCAGGGTCCCGATGACCATCGCCTCGATGACGTCGTCGCGCGCGCCGCGGTGGGCGATGTAGTCGAGGTCGGCCTTCGCGATGATCCGCATGCCCTCCAGGTAGGGGTCGAGGATCTCCTGGAAGTGGGCGTGGCCGACCGAGCGGGCCGCGGACAGCGCGGCCGCGAGCATCTGGGTCACGTTGCTGCTGCCGATGTCGAACCCGTCCGGCGCCGCGTGCCGGTCGCAGAACGCCTGGACGTCCTTCACCGCGAGCGGGTCGAGCTCGACCGACCCCGGCTGGCTGATGGCCTCCTGCACGGTGCCGAGCTTGTGGTGGAGCGACTCGTCGCGGGTGTCGACGACGGTGAGGACCTCGCGCACGGTCGCGATGGAGAGGCCGCCGACCTCCATCAACGCCCGCACCAGCCGCAGCCTGCGCAGGTGCTCGTCGTCGTAGTGGGCCTGGTTCGGGCTGGTCAGCACGCCGGCGGGCAGCAGTCCCTCGCGCAGGTAGTACTTGATCGTCGGCACCGGGACGCCACTTCTCTTCGAAAGCTCGCCAACACGCATATGGATAGTGTACCTTCCCGTTTGTCGATAGCGGAGAGTGCCGCTATCCATTCGTCTGAGGGGGCGTTCGGATGTTGAAGACCTTGCGAAGCTGGCACCGGCCGTTGGTGGTCTTCGGTTCGTTGATGGTGCTGCTGATCCCGGTCGCGCTCGTCGGGTTGCTGGTCGACGACCGGACGGTGGTCAACTCGCCGATCTGGCTCAAGCCGCTCAAGTTCGCCGTGTCGCTCGCGCTCTACTCGTTCACGCTGGCGTACCTGCTCACGTTCCTGAAGCGGTTCCAGCGCGTCGGCTGGTGGGCGGGCACCGTGCTCGCGGCGGCCGGGGCGGCCGAGATGGCCGTGATCGTCGGCCAGGTCCTCCGCGGCCGGCGCAGCCACTTCAACTTCGAGACGCCGCTCGACGCCACGCTGTTCTCGATCATGGGCGTGACCATCGTCGTGCTGTGGATCACCCACGCGGTCGTCGCGATCCTGTTGTGGCGCACAGACTTCGAGAACAAGGCGCTCTCCTGGTCGATCCGCCTCGGACTCGTGATCTCGTTCCTGGGACTGGGCGTCGGCTTCCTGATGACGAGCCCCAAGCCCGGTCAGGCGCTCGACGGCGACACCCTCGGCTCGCACACGGTCGGCGCGCCCGACGGCGGCGCCTACATGCCGCTCACCGGCTGGAGCACCGAGCACGGCGACCTGCGGGTCGGCCACTTCATCGGCATGCACGCCCTCCAGGTCCTGCCGGTGGTCATCGCACTGCTCGGCGAGCGCGCCAACGTCCGGATCGCCTGGGTCACCAGCGCGTCGTTCCTGGGGATCTTCCTGCTCGTCACCTGGCAGGCGCTGCGCGGCCAGTCCCTCGTCCAGCCCGACGGCACCACCTTGCTCGCGTTCGCCGCGATCGTCGCCGCCACCGCACTCGGCCTCGTCTGGGCCCGTGCGCCGAAGAAGGAGCTCGTTCCCGCATGACCGCCACCCTGTTCGACCTGACGTTCCTGGTAGCCGCGCCGTTCTGGGCGCTCATGATCCTCGCGCCGGCGTGGTCGTGGACGCAGCGGATCGCCGAGTCGTACCTCATCGTGCTACCGCCGGTGCTGATCTACGTCGTGCTGCTCGTCCCGGAGCTCACCACCGTGCTGCCGCTGGTCACCCGGCCGGAGATCGGCCCGCTGGCGGAGTACCTGGCCACCGACGCCGGCACGGCGCTGGTGTGGGCGCACATGCTCGCGTGGGACCTGTTCGTCGGGCGCTGGATGTACCTGGAAGGGCGCCGGCTCGGTGTCCACCCGCTGGTGATGGCACCCGTTCTGGTGATCACCATCCTGCTGGCCCCGGTCGGGTTGCCGCTCTTCCTCGTGATCCGCAAGGTGTGTGACACAACGAACAGGGGCGCCACTGTGGTTACCGGTCAGTAACTAGGGCTAGAGTTGGCGTTACCGACCGGTAGGGAACTCGCGCAGCCCCTCCGGAGTGGACAGAGTTGTCACCACAAGTGAGGAGACGCCGTGGCCGCACCAGCAGCGCCGGCACGCGTTCGGAACGTGGTCTTCGTCGACGGCGTCCGCACGCCGTTCGGCAAGGCCGGCCCGAAGGGCATTTTCGCCGAGACCCGTGCCGACGACCTCGTCGTCAAGGTCATCCGTGAGCTGCTGCGCAGGCACCCCGAGCTGCCGCCGGAGCGCGTCGACGAGGTCGCCATCGCCGCGACCACGCAGACCGGTGACCAGGGCCTGACGATCGGCCGGACCGCGGCGCTGCTCGCGGGCCTGCCGAAGTCGGTGCCCGGCTACGCCATCGACCGCATGTGCGCGGGCGCGATGACCGCCGTCACCACGGCGGCGAGCGGCATCGCGTTCGGCGCCTACGACGTCGTGATCGCCGGTGGCGTCGAGCACATGGGCCGCCATCCGATGGGCGAGGGCGTCGACCCGAACCCGCGCTTCCTGTCGGACAAGATCGTCGACCCGAGCGCGCTGGTCATGGGCCAGACCGCCGAGAACCTGCACGACCGGTTCCCGGAGATCACCAAGGACCGCGCGGACGCCTACGCCGCCGCCTCGCAGGCCAAGTACGCCGCCGCGGTCGCCGCGGGCAAGATCGGCCCCGAACTGGTGCCCGTCGCGACCCGGTCCGCGGAGAACGGCTGGGGCCTCGCGACGGCCGACGAGCCGCCGCGTCCCGGCACCACGGTCGAGGACCTCGGCAAGCTCAAGACGCCGTTCCGCCCGCACGGCCGAGTCACCGCGGGCAACGCGGCCGGCCTGAACGACGGCGCGACGGGCGCGATCCTGGCCGAGGAGGAGACCGCGCGCGAGCTCGGCCTGCCGGTCGGCATGCGCCTGGTGGGCTACGCGTTCCAGGGCGTCGACCCGTCGGTCATGGGCGTCGGCCCGGTGCCCGCCACCGAGCGCGCGCTGTCCCGCGCGGGTCTGTCCATCGAGGACATCGGCCTGTTCGAGATCAACGAGGCGTTCGCCGTGCAGGTGCTGGCGTTCCTCGACCACTTCAAGATCGCCGACGACGACCCGCGCGTGAACCAGTGGGGCGGCGCGATCGCGACCGGTCACCCGCTGGCTTCCAGCGGCGTGCGGCTGATGACGCAGCTGTCGCGTCAGTTCGCCGAGCGTCCGGACGTCCGTTACGGCCTCACCACCATGTGCATCGGCATCGGCATGGGTGGAACGGTCATCTGGGAGAACCCGAACTGGAGCGGCAAGTGACCATCACCGCTGAGGAAGCAAAGGCGATCTTCCCCGACGAGGTCGTCACCCACGCCAAGACGCGTCTGATCACCGTGCCCGGCCTCGACAAGCCGGTCGCGTTCATCACGATCGACAACGGCCTGGACCACACCCGTCCGTCGACGTTCGGCCCGCAGTCGCTGGTGTCGCTGGGCGCGGCGTTCGACGAGGCCTACGCGGCCTCCCCCGCCGCCATCGCCGTCACCGGCAAGCCGTTCATCTTCGCGGTGGGCGCGGACCTGACGGCCGTCGAGCAGGCGACCGACCGTTCGCAGGGCGTGACGATCGGGAAGCTGGGCCACGAGGTCTTCAAGAAGTTCACCGACTCGGACGTCCCGACCTTCGCCTTCGTCAACGGCGCGGTCATGGGCGGCGGCCTCGAGCTCGCACTGTCGTGCCACTACCGCACGCTGGCGTCGAACGCGGCCGCGATCGCGCTGCCCGAGGTGTTCCTGGGCCTGTTCCCGGGCTGGGGCGGCACGCAGCTGCTGCCGAACCTGATCGGCGCGAACGACGCCGTGACGGTGATCTTCGAGAACGCGTTGAACCAGAACAAGATGCTCAAGCCGAAGGAAGCTCTGGCGCTGGGCATCGCGGACGTGCTGTTCGACTCCGCGGACTACCTGGAGCAGTCGCTGCTGTGGCTGTCCGGCGTCGTGCGCGGCGAGATCGCGGTGCCCCGCAAGGAGATCGACCGCGGCGAGGCGTGGGACGCCGCCGTCGCGCGGGCCAAGGGCATCGTGCACGGCAAGACCAAGGGCGCGGCGCCCGGTGCGCTCAAGGCCCTGGAGCTGCTGGAGCTGGCGCGCGAGAACGACCTCGACAAGGGCTACGCCGCCGAGACCGAGGGCCTCGCGGACCTCGTCATGAGCGACGAGCTGCGCGCGGGCCTGTACTCGTTCAACCTGGTGCAGAAGCGCGCGAAGCGCCCGGCCGGCGCGCCGGACAAGTCGCTGGCGCGCAAGGTCACCAAGGTCGGTGTCGTCGGCGCGGGCCTGATGGCCTCGCAGATGGCGCTGCTGTTCCTGCGCCGCCTGCACGTGCCGGTCGTGCTGACCGACATCGACCAGGCGCGCGTCGACAAGGGCGTCGGCTACGTCCACGCCGAGGTCGACAAGCTCGCGGGCAAGGGCCGCATGTCGCCGGACGAGGCCAACCGCCTCAAGGCGCTGGTGTCCGGCTCGCTCGATAAGGCCGCGTTCGCCGACGCCGACTTCGTGATCGAGGCCGTGTTCGAGGACCTCGCCGTGAAGCAGCAGGTGTTCGCCGAGGTCGAGGAGCACGTCTCCCCCGAGGCCGTCCTCGCCACGAACACGTCGTCGCTGTCCATCACGGACATGGCGTCGAAGCTCAAGCACCCCGAGCGCGTCGTGGGCTTCCACTTCTTCAACCCGGTCGCGGTCATGCCGCTGCTGGAGATCGTGCGCGCCGAGCAGACCGACGACGCCACGCTCGCCACGGCGTTCTCGATCGGCAAGCAGCTCAAGAAGTCCTCGGTGCTGGTGAAGGACGCGCCCGCGTTCGTCGTGAACCGCCTGCTGACCCGCTTCATGGGCGAGGTCATCAAGTCGGTCGACGAGGGCACCTCCTTCGAGGTCGCCGACAGGGCCACCGAGCCGCTCGGCCTGCCGATGTCCCCGATGATCCTGCTGCAGCTGGTCGGTTCCGCCGTCGCGCTGCACGTGTCGGAGACGATGCACGGCGCGTTCCCCGACCGCTTCTCGGTGTCGGAGAACATGAAGAAGTTCGTCGCCGCGGGCAAGGGCGCCGTCTGGCAGTGGGACTCCACCGGCAAGCAGACCGTCGACCCCGAGGTCCAGGCGCTGTGGGAGTTCGGCTCCTCGCCGCTCACGGGCGAAGAGGTCAAGACCCGCGCGCTCGAGGCCCTGGCCGAGGAGATCCGCATCATGCTCGACGAGGGCGTGGTCGCGGAGGCGCAGGACATCGACCTGTGCATGCTCCTGGGCGCCGGGTGGCCGTTCTGGCTGGGCGGCATCACGCCGTACCTGGACCGCACCGGCATCTCGGAGAAGGTGACGGGCAAGCGCTTCCTGGCACCGGGCGTGGCCTCCGTGCCCGCGTAGCACCGCTGTCGAGGCCCCGGCTCTCTCGACGGAGCCGGGGCCTCACTCGTTCTCGGACAGGTACTGCTCCGCGGTGCCGTCCTGGCGGATGAAGTAGGCGTCGATCTTCGTGGCCCGCAGCGTCACCTCGGAGCCCGCCACCAGGTCGCGGTAGCGCAGCAGGTCGGGCAGGCCGAGCGCGACGACGTCGAACGGGTGCCGCTGGCGCAGCATCAGCGACCGGCGCAACGCCTCGCTGAACGCCCACCGCGGCGACTCGTCGTCCTGGGGAACCTCGACCAGCGCGCCTTCGAGCTGACGTTCGAGCGCGGCCCGCACGTGGTCCGCCGTGCCCCACGTCGCGATGTCCGTGACAGTCATACGTCCCGTATCGGCGGAAACGGCGGGATCATTAGCCGTTTCGGCGCCTCGATCCGGTTGTCTTCGCCGGAACCGGTACCGGGTTCACCGCTCGCGTCCTCGGTCAGACCTGCCGGATCGGCACGACCTCCACGAGCCGGTCGAGGTCCTTGAAGTCCTTGACGTTCATCGTCAGCACCGGCAGCCCCGCGACGGAGGCCGTGGCCGCGATCTGCAGGTCCATCCGGCGCGGCCGCGGGGACCGGCCGGCGCGGCGCACGAGCGAGGCCATCTGCCCGTAGACCTTGGCCTCCTCCAGCCCGAACGGCAGCACCTCGAACGTCTGCTGCGCCGCGTAGAACCGTTCGGTGCGGGCGGCGCGTTCCACCGGGTCGTCGACGTCGACGCCGAACGCGAGCTCGGCGATCGTGACGGCGCTCAGGAACGGCCGGGCGTGCACGTAGTCGCCGAGGTTCGCCCGTTCGAGCCGGATGAGCACGCAGGTGTCGAGCAGGCAGCTCAGCTCTGCCACGGGTCGTCCAGCGGGTCGTCGGCGCCGAAGAGCGCGTCGGCGGCGGCGCGGTCGGCGTCCCACCGGTCGGCGTCGATCGACGGCAGCGTGCCGAACAGCGCCTGCACCTCGCCGAGCGAGGGCCTGGTGACGGCCTCGGCGTGGTACGGCGAGAGCTGGGCGACCGGCTTGTTGTTGCGGGTGACGACGAAGCTCTCACCCGCCTCGACACGGCGCATGATCTCCGCGTTGTCGTTGCGGAGCTCGCGCTGCCCGATGGCTTTGAGCTGCATGACCTCACTGTAGCTCAATCCACTGAAAAGTGCTACGGAGTAGCTACAGCACTCGCGGGCTACCCGGACGGGCATGATCAGGATCGGCACCTCGGGCTGGCGCTACCCGGAGTGGCGCGACGGCTTCTACCGCGGCGTCCCGCAACGGCTCTGGCTCAGCCACCTCGCGTCGCACGTCGGCACGATCGAGATCAACAGCTCGTTCTACCGGCTCCAGCCACCCGCCTACTACCGCAAGTGGGCCACCGAGACACCCGCGGACTTCGTCTTCGCCGTCAAAGGCCCGAAGCAGGTCACGCACGTCCAACGCCTGCGCCACGTCGAGGACCCGCTCAAGGCGTTCACCGAGTCGCTGGCGCTGGGCCCGAAGCAGGGCCCGGTCATCTGGCAACTGCCGCCGAGCACGCGCTTCGACGCGGCCCTCGTCGGCGACTTCCTGGCCATGCTCCCGCCCGGCCGGCACGCCTTGGAACCGCGCCACGAGTCGTTCCGCACCGACGCCTACCTGGAGCTGCTCCAAGCACACAACGTCGCTCACGTCGTGTCGGACGCGCCGACGTTCCCGTGCATCGAGGCCGTCACCGCCGACTTCGCCTACGTCCGGCTGCACGGCCACGACGAGCTGTACATCAGCTCCTACAGCGACGAGCAGCTCGACGAGTGGGCGCACAAGATCCGCGGCTGGGACCGCGACACGTACGTCTACTTCGACAACACGATGCAAGGTGCGGCGACGAGAAACGCCGAGACCCTGGCGCAACTCCTCGGCCCGCCGTTACGGTCACATACGTGAAACTCACTCGCGTCTCGGCCACCCTGCTCCTGGCCGCGAGTCTCGTTGCTCCCGCGCAGGCGGAACCGGCCTCTGCTGCATCGTGGACCGGTCCGCTGAGCACGCGCGGACGGTGGATCGTCGACGCCCACGGCGACCGCTTCAAGCTCAAGTCCGGCAACTGGCACGGTGCGAGCGGCACCTGGAACGGTTCCGGCGACATCAACGACCCCAACACCCACCACGCCGGCGAGAAGGCCGACCAGGTCCCGCTGGGCCTCGACCGCGCGACGATGGCCACGATCATCAGCGGTTTCAAGGAGATCGGCGTCAACAGCATCCGGTTGCCGTTCTCCAACCAGATGATCAAGGACACGAACCCCGTCAACGGCCTCAAGGACGCGCAGCTCAACGGCAAGCGCCCGTTGGAGGTCTACGACGCCGTCGTCGCGGAGCTGACGCGCAACGACCTCGCCGTCATCCTCAACAACCACACCACGACGTCGAGGTGGTGCTGCGGCGTCGACGGCAACGAGCGGTGGAACACCAGCCAGAGCACCGACCAGTGGGTGAACGACTGGGCGTTCATGACCGACCGCTACAAGACCAACAAGCGGGTGGTCGGCGCCGACCTCTACAACGAGGTGCGCCGCAACGTCTGGGACGACCCGAACTGGGGCTGGGGCAACGACCACGACTGGCACAAGGCGTCCCAGCAGGCCGCGGACCGCATCCAGCAGACCGCGCCGGACCTGCTGGTCATCGTCGAGGGCATCAACTGGACCGGCATCCCCGTCGACGGCTTCGCGCACGGCAGGCCGACGCTGGAACCGGTGCGGTTCCTCAGCCACACCCTCGCCAACCCCGGCAAGCTCGTCTACAGCGCCCACTTCTACGGCTACACCGGCCCGAACCACAGCGGCGCCACGGGCATCGGCGAGACGACCGACCCGCGCTACCAGGACCTGTCACCCCAGGAGCTGACGGACGTCCTGCGGCGCCAGGCCTTCTACATCACCGAGGCGCAGAAGCACTACACCGCGCCGTTGTGGGTGAGCGAGTTCGGCGTCGGCGGCATCGACGAGTCGAACCAGAAGGCGCGCGACTGGTTCGAGCGCTTCGTCGACCAGCTGATCGCCCAGGACACCGACTTCGCCTACTGGCCGCTGGTCGGCTTCCACACCAACAGGTCCGGCAACAGCTGGGCGTTGCTGCGCTGGGACGCGGGCGGCAACCGCATCAGCGTCAACGACGGCGACGACTGGCGGGCCGGCGCGTGGAACCGCCTCGTCAACGCTCCGGGCCGCACCGGGCAGGTCCCGGACGAGGCGCGGTTCAACATGCTGCTCAAGGAATCGTGCCCGCAGAACGAGAAGCTCGTCGGCATCAGCCACACCGGCAACCGCGGTCTGTGCGCCAGCGGTCCCCGGTGGAGCGGGACGACGCGAGTCACCAACGAGCAGTTCGTCACCGGGGACTGGGCCGTCGGCTACACGAAGCTCCAGTGCCCCAACGGGAACGCGGCCGTCGGGTACGCGAGCTTCACGCTGGTCTGCGCGCCCGTCGCCACCGGGACCAGCACCCGAGTCGTGTGGTTCGACCGCGGCGACAACCGGCCGGACCTCGGCGGCGACTGGGCGAACGGGCACTACAAGGGCCAGTGCGCCCAGGACGAGCACCTCGCCGGTGTGGCCTACAACTGGCGCAGGACGCCGGACGCGCTGCTCTGCCGGAAGTGAACCCGCTCGAACTCGATGCCGAAGTGTTCCAGGAGTGCGGCCGCGGGATCCTCGACGTCCGTCGAGGTCCTGTGGCCGTTCTCCGTCACCACGACCTGCTCGTCCGTCACGGTGATCCGCCCGCCGGGGACGACCTTGGTCGCCATGGGGCCCTTGCGGAAGTGCGACTCCGGCGCGGTCTGGTGCCACCAGCAGGTCGGTACGAACTCCGCGAGCTCGCGCGGCCTGCGGTCCAGCCGGTAGGCGGGCTTGCCGTCGTGGACCACGTCCACGTCGTCACCGTGGTCCTCCAGCCGGAACACCCCGGCCGGGTCCCGCTGGTCCTCCCGCGAGGTCCACGACAGCGGGTGCAGCGAGAACGTTCCGAACCCGACGTCCACCAGCCACTCGCCGTCCACGAGCAGCGCCACGTGGTCGCCCGGCGGTCCCGGCCGGCGCTCGTCGCCGAACACCCTGGCGGACAGCAGGTCCACCGAGAAACCCAGGTCCCGCAACAACTCCGCGAACAACCCGTTGACCTCGTAGCAGAACCCGCCGCGCCGCCGCACGACGATCTTGTCGTACAGCCACGGGACCTCCAGCACGATCCGGGTGTCCATGTGGGTGTCGAGGTTCTCGAACGGGACGCTCATCAGGTGCCGCTCTTGCAGCTCGGCCAAGGACGACGTGCGCGAGGCACCGATGCGCTGTAGGTACGCTTCCACCGTGCCACGATAGCCAGATGGGCGAGGTCAGGATCGGCACTTCGGGGTGGGTGTACCCGCCCTGGCGCGGCACGTTCTACCCGAAGGGCGTCACGCAGAAGCGGGAGCTCGCCTACCTCAGCGAGCAGCTCGGCTCCGTCGAGATCAACGGCTCGTTCTACTCGCTGCAACGCCCGTCGAGCTATCGGAAGTGGGCCGAGGAGACGCCCGACGACTTCGTGTTCTCCGTCAAGGGCAGCCGTTTCATCACCCACATGAAGCGTCTGAAGGACGGCAGCGAACTGCTCTCGAACTACCTCGCGTCCGGTGTGCTCGCCCTGGGCCCGAAGCTCGGCCCGATCCTCTGGCAGCTCCCGCCGACGCTGCGGTTCGACGCCGCCCTGCTCACCGGGTTCTTCGAGGGCCTGCCCCGCACCACCACCGAGGCCGCCGAGATCGCGCAGCGGCACGACCACCGCGTCGACCCGGCGCACACGACCACGGACGCCGAGCGTCCCATGCGGTACGCGCTGGAGATCCGCCACGACAGCTACAACACACCCGAGTTCCTCGACCTGCTCAAGCGCCACGACATCGCGCTCGTCGTCGCGGACGCCGCCGGCAAGTACCCGTTGATCGAGGAGGTCACGAGCGACTTCGTCTACGTCCGCCTGCACGGCCACGACGAGCTCTACGTCAGCGGCTACACCGACGAAGGCCTCGACATGTGGGCCGGGAAGGTCCGCGCGTGGGCGGAGCACGGCGACGTGTTCGTCTACTTCGACAACGACGCGAAAGCCTTCGCGCCGCGCGACGCGAAGGCGCTCCAAGATCGTCTGGCCGATTGACCCGAACGGACGCACACTCGTCTGCGACGAGAGGTGCGCCCATGCCGACGAAGAGCCTCATCGCCGCCCTGGTGATCACCGCGGGGACGGTTGCCTCCAGTGGGATCGCTGTAGCGCAGAGTGACAAGACCTGTGACAAGGGCGAGTTCTGCGTGTGGACCGGGCCGGACTACACCGGCACGGTCCAGCGCCTCGACCTGGAATCGGCGAACCCGGACGAGTGCATCCCGCTCACCGTCGTCGGCAGGTCCTTCGCGAACCGCCTGAGCAGGGACGCGAGCGTGTACCAGCGCGAGAACTGCTCGACCGAGGCCGAGTTCACCACCTACCCGAAGCACGGCACCTACGTGCCGGACGCGTACTTCGTGATCAGGGCCCTGGAGGTGTGGGGTCCCTAACGAGGGCGGACTACTTTAGTCACCCTATGTAACTCCACTCGATCGTGTGAGTACTCGCCAGTAGGTCCCATTTGCTGCCTAGGTTGCCGCCCTATCGAGTGGTGGCAGCTGGAGGACATGTGACCGTGGCGGGTGAAGCCGGGTTACTCGAACTGATGGCCGGGAGACTGGCCAAGGACGAACTCACCCCACGTGCGGCGGAGCTGGTGCTCGCGGCGTGCCGCGGCGAAGCGGCACTGGACCGCGCGCTGTCCGGTGCGCCCGCGCAGGAGGAGACCCCGAGGGAGAAGACGGACGGACCCGGCCACGGCATCTTCGTGTCGGAGATCCGCGTGCGCGGTTTCCGGGGCATCGGCCCGCAGGCACGCCTGCCGCTGGCACCGGGTCCGGGGCTGACCGTCGTCACGGGACGCAACGGCTCGGGCAAGTCGAGCTTCGCCGAGGCCGCGGAGCTGGCGCTGACCGGCTACAACGCCCGCTGGACCCGCGCACGGCACGACGTGTGGCGCCAGGGCTGGCGCAACCTGCACCAGGCCGACACCGCCGTCGAGCTGGACCTCGTGCAGGCCGCGCGGCCGGGCAGGACGAAGATCCGGAGATCGTGGTCGCCCGAGGAGGACCTCGGGCAGGGCGAGTGGACGCAGGACGGCGAGCCGTTCGACGACCGCCGGTGGCACGACGCGCTGGAGACCTACCGGCCGTTCCTGCCCTACAGCGAGCTGGGGACCGTTCTCGACGCGCAGCCGGAGGACCTCTACGAGGCGATGCACCGCTTCCTCGGCCTGGAGGCGATCACGGAGGCGCAGCAGTCGCTCGCCGAGCACCGCAAGCGCCTCGCCGACGTCGTCGCCCGCCCCTACGACCGGCGCGAACGCGTCCGCGCGGAGCTGGCCGCGTCGCCGGACGAACGGGCCAGGCGGGCCGCGGAGCTGCTCGGCAGCCCGTCGCCCGACCTCGACGCCATCGCGGACCTCGCGCTCGGCACGGACGTCGGCAGCGGCACCGGCCTGCTGCACCAGGTCGTGGACCTGGTCCTGCCGCCCGACGACGAGGTCGACCGGTGCCGCGAGAACCTCGACGCCGCACTCGGCGCCGTGACGGCCGTGGCCACCGCCAACGCGCAGGACTCGTTGCGGTCCAGCGAGATCCTGCGCCTCGCGATCCAGCTCCAGGAGTCCGGCGGCGCCAAGACGTGCCCGGTGTGCGACCTCGGCCGGCTCGACGGCATGTGGCTCGTCAAGGCCCGGCGACGCGCCGAGCACCTCGCCAAGGCCGCCGCGGAGCTGCACGAGGCCGCGGACAGGCTGGACGTCGCGATCGCGGCCGCGCGGGCCCTGTGCCTGCCGGTGCCCGAGGTGTTCGGGGAGACCACGGGCATCCTCGACACGACCGCGGTGCTGCAGGCGTGGCAGGCGTGGGAGGACTGCGTCTCGATCGACGACCCGGTGCGGCTGCGCCAGGAGCTCTTCGACCGGTACGCCGAGCTGGTGGCGGCCGTGGAGCAGCTGAAGTCCGTGGCCCGCGAGCAGATCGACCGGCGCGACCTGGTGTGGCGGCCGATGGCGATCGCGTTGTTCGAGTGGCACTCCCAGGCGCAGCAGGCGCTTGCGGACGCCGAGGTGCTCGCCGACGTGACCGAGGCGGAGAACTGGATCCGCAAGGCCGCGGCCACGTTGCGCTCGGAGCGCATCGCGCCGTTCGCCAAGGAGTCGCAGCGGATCTGGCACCGGCTGCGCCAGCAGAGCAACGTCGACCTGGGCGCGGTGCGGCTCGGCGGCACCCGCAACGTCGAGCTGGACGTGTCGGTCGACGGCGTCTCGAACTCGGCGCTCGCGGTGATGAGCCAGGGCGAGCTGCACTCGCTGGGGCTCGCCCTGTTCCTGCCGCGCGCGATGGTGGACGAGAGCCCGTTCCGGTTCGTCATGATCGACGACCCGGTGCAGGCGATGGACCCGTCCAAGGTGGACGGTCTCGCGCAGGTGCTCGCCGACGTCGGCCTCACCCGCCAGGTCGTGGTCTTCACGCACGACGAACGGCTCGTGGAGGCGTTGCGGCGGTTGCGGCTCTCGGCCACGGTCTGGGAGGTCTGCCGCGGCGAGGAGTCCGTCGTGCAGGTGCGCATGTCCGACGACCCCGTCGGCCGGTGCCTCAACGACGCCCGCGCGATGCGGGTGGACGAGGACCTGCCGGACGCGTTGCGGGCCGAGCTGGTGGCGTCGAGCTGCCGGGCGGCCCTGGAAGCGGCGTCGCACGCCCGGTTCCGCCGCGAACGGCTGAGCCGCGGCACCCCGCACGCCGAGGTCGAACGCGTGCTGGAAGGCGCGCTGACGACGAAGCAGACGATCGCGCTGGCCGTGCTCGACGAGCACGCGGAACCGGCGAAGTTGATGCCCCACCTCGAGGACGTGGTCGGATCATGGGCGGTAGACCTGCTGCAGGCGTGCCGGGTAGGCGGCGACAGCGGCGACCTGGACGTGCTGATCCGGGACACCGAACTGCTTGCCGGGTGGCTCCAGAGATGACGCTCCCCCCGGACGTGCAGGACCGGCTGACGTGCGTCGCGAACCTGCTCGCGCGTCCCGACCAGCTCGACGGCGTGCGGATCCGGTGCTGTGCCGAACTGTTGCGCACAGCGGTGGAACGGTCCGTGGCGCGCGCTTGCGGCGCGGAGAACACCGACCAGCCGGTGCACGCGCTACTGCTGAGCCTGCCGTCGCACGTGGACGCGGACGTGGCGTACGACGTCTCCCAGCTGTGGCACGCGCTGAGCCGTGCGATCCGGCACCACGGCTACGAGCTGACCCCGACCATCGCGGAGCTGCACGGCTGGCACTCCGACACCGCGGACGTCGTCGCGGCCCTCCAGCCGACCATGACCCTGTTCGGCACCATCGAACTCCACTGAAGGCACCGGTGAAACTGCTGCTGTTCGCGGACCTGCACCTGGACACCCGCTTCCCCAACGCGGGTCCCGCGCGACGCAAGGCGTTGCGCGACACGCTGGGCCGCATCGTCGACCTCGCCCAGGACAACGAAGTCGACGCGGTGCTCTGCGCCGGCGACCTGTACGAGCACGATCGCTGCTCCCCCACCACGGCGTCGTTCCTGCGGTCGGCGTTCGACTGCCCGGTGCCGGTGTTCCTGGCCCCGGGAGGTGATGACTGGTACGGGCCGCAGTCGGTCTACCGGCAGGTGGACTGGACGCCGAACGTGCACGTGTTCTCCTCCGGTTCGCTGACGCCCGTGGAGATCGCCGACGGCGTCACGCTCTGGGGCGCCGCGCACGTCGGGCCCGGCCCGGCGAAGGACTTCCTCGACGGCTTCGCGGTGAACCGCGGCGGCGTGAACCTGGCGCTGTGCCACGGTTCCGCGCCCGACGACGTGACGATCACCGGGCTGGACCACGCGTTCCTGGGACACGTGCACACACCCGAGCACGCCGAGCACTACACGTTCCCCGGCAACCCGGACCCGTTGACGCCGGGTGAGACCGGTGAGCGCGGAGCGGTCCTGTGCACGGTGAACGACGACGGTTCGGTGTCGCGCGAGGTGTTCGACGTGTCGGCCTCGCGGTCGCTCGACTGGCTGGCGTCGGAGGAGGCGTTCCCGTTGCTGGACTTCGACTCCGTCGCGGCGGAACGGACCGTGCGCGGCCAGTTCGTGCGGGACGTGCTGGCGGACGAGTCGCTGGAGACGACGTTGCGCGGCCGTGTGCTCGCGACCGGACTGCGCGCGCTGGAGGAACGATGAAGATCGAGTCGGTGACCGCGCACGCGTTCGGTCCGTTGCACGACAGGACTCTGCCGCTGGCGCCCGGACTGACCGTCGTGTCCGGCGTGAACGAGTCGGCGAAGTCGTCGTGGCACGCGGCGATCCGTGCCGCTCTGTGCGGTGAGCCGGCGCCGCGGCACCGCCCGTGGCAGGGCGAGTCGTGGCGCGTGGCGGCGATGGTGTCGCTGGAGTCCGGCGAGGTCGT